>CAYJRP010000060.1:0-4913 GCA_964372675.1 Candidatus Woesearchaeota archaeon
TTGAACATAAAAGAAAATATTGCTGTTAATAATTAGTAAAATAAAGATATTCTTGATAATTCTAAGATAAAATCAGCGATAGCTTTTTTGGCGCTTCGCTCTCGCCTTCGAATCCCCGGGCTTTCTCTGTTCTTTTCTTCTTACATCTGCAACCAAAAGATGTCTGTCATATTTTAGAAAAGCATCTCTTAATTCTTTGCTTCCTGTAAGCTTGACAAGAGCCTTCGCAATTCCAAGCCTTGCAGCTTGCATTTGCCCTTCTTTGCCGCCGCCTTTGACTCTTACATCAACATCAAAGTTGAACTTTCCAAGAATCTGCTCGGTAATTCTCACGGGCTCCATTACGATGAGTCTATGAAAAGTCTTTAGATTTTCATAAGGATTGTTATTAACCACCACAGAACCTTTACCCTCTTTAATCTTTACTCTGGAGATTGCTGTCTTTCTTTTTCCCGAAACAACTACCAACCTATCCATTAAATTTCTGCCTCCAGATATCTTAGAGCGATTGTTTTGCCGCTTTTTTCTTTTCCAGCAATAATTTTTTTAACTTCTTTATAATTTTCAGGAGTGCCTTTAAAGCACCTAATTTTGTCCAGTGCAGCTTCGCCTCTACCCTGTTTGTATGAAAGCATGCCCCGTATTGTTCTCTTGACAAGCTTTTCAGATTGCTTTGGAAAAAACGGCCCCCTCAAAGAAGCTCCGCCTTTTTTTCTTATATCATGATACTCATTAATAACCATCCGAGGATTTCCGGAGACAACAATATCATCGCAGTTCAAAATAATAATCTCTTTTCCAAGCAAAGCCTGCTTGGCAGCATAACTGGCCAGCCTTCCAAGAATTGCATTCCTGCCATCAATAATGATTTTTTTATCCATTCTATTTAATCACCTTTATTCCTTGCGCTCTTGGATTTTTTCTTATTTCATCAACAAGCGTTACAGCCTCGCTCTTGCTTGTCTTCATCTTATCAAGAGCAGACGAGGAGAATTTAACAGCGCAGATTTTTATCCTTTTGTTAAGCTCTCCCGCGCCAATAACTTTTCCAGGAATAACAATTGTGTCCCCATCAGCGCTTTTTTTGTTTATATCTTTCAAATTCACAGATGGATATTTCCTTGTAGATCCTGAGATTATTTGCGCAATTTCCATCCATCCCTTGTTCTTTTTTGCCTCCAAAATAGTGTCAACTATGTCAGAGTCACTTTTTCTTTTTATTCTGTTTCCTATTTTTGTTCTGCTAATCGTCATTTTACTTCAAGGCTTTTTCAAAGCTGTCCAAATTTTCTTCTAGAACCTCTATGGCTTTTTCAAATATTTTTTCAGCATCAAGCGACCCATAAGATTCAACAAAAATCAATAATTCATCTGTATCCTTTACAGCATCCTCTTCTATTTTTCTTATTTCATCAACATCGGCTTCATTTAAATCACATATCCATTTGTTCCCATTTTTTTCTTTTTTTATGGCACCAGAAGAGTTTTCAATAATGCTCTCAATTCTAGGATTTCCGCTCTTTACTTCCAGAACATTTCTGTAATAAACTAATCCCGGAATATGTTTTGCGTGCTCCAACGCTGTTCCAAGACGGGCAGTTGCAGCAAGTTCAATTTCTTGTTCATCCTCCAAAAGAGTGATTGGAATTTTGTCAAAGACGATTTTAGCGCTTCCTTTCAAATCACCGGAGTAAACTTTGCCCTGGCCTTTCTTTTTCAAACTAAGTTCAACTGTTGTCTTGGAATTCATTTTTCCTTCAGTCTTTAAAGGAATCAAGCCAAGCCTTAGAGAAATCATTTCATCGTACAAAGCGGAGTCGTTTTTGAAAATCTCCACTTCGTCAATTGCCAAAGTTGAAATTTCTTCAACACTTCTTCTTAGAGCATTAGCCAAGCTGTAGCTAATCTCTCCTCTTAAAATCATTTTTTCTGGAGTTTTTAACACGATTTCCATAGTATTTTATAAAAAGAGTTCTTTTAAACTCTTCGTCCGCGTTTACCTCCCCCGGCTTTAGGCCCGCCTCTTGGCATTCGAGTCGTGTCTAAAATCCCCAATATTCTGAAATTTTCCTTGCCGAGTGTTTTTACGGCTGCATGCGTCCCAGGGCCCATTCCCGGAGCTCCTGTCTTTCCTCTCATCCTGATGTAAAGCGCGTTAATGCCTGTGTCTTTGGCGACTTCCGCAGCCCTTTTAGCGACAAACATAGCTGTAGTTGGGTTTGCTTTCAATCTGCTTTGTTTTGTAACCATTCCCCCGCTAATCCTTGCAACAGTATTCCCGGATAAATCAGTGATATGCACTATGGTGTTATTCGAAGATCCAAAAACATACGCGATTCCAGGGATCAAATCTTCCTTTATTTTCCTATCTTCTTTTGCTTCTGCAACAGCTTCAGGTATTTCTTCAATGACAACTTCTTTTATTTGCTCTTCTTCGGCTTTTTTTTCCCGGTTAATTCTTATCTTTTCAGTTTGCATTTGCAGTCACCTCCTCGGGTTTGTTAATTCCGGGATTCTCTTTTTTAGTCCTGATTTTAGCTCGTAAAGAGATTTTATCTTCTTCATCAAGTCCGACCAAGTAACTTGGCGCGTTCATAACTCTCTGGTTAACAGCTATTTTTTTATGAACTATCATTTGTCTTGCCTGCTGCGCCGTTTTGGCAAGGCTTTTTTTCCACACAATTGTAGCTAGTCTTCTTCTCAGAAGATTTTCTTTGTTCAATGCAAGCACATCTGCAATGCTTTTAACATTAAGGCCTATTTTATTAAGCTTATCAAAAAATTTCTGCTGCTCTTCGAATTCAGCAGTAATAAGATCTTTTGCTCTGGTTCTTAAATAGTTTACCTTTGCATCTGTTTTCCATATTTCCTTTTTGTTCTTCAAGCCATAAGTTTCCACAAGTGCATTTTCTTCAAGTATTCTTTTTGAATCATAAAGCTTTCTTGGCCACGCATATTTTTTTCCTTTTCGAATCATGTTTTTTTGTTAGCTTTTTTGCTTACTCCCACAATAATTCCGCTCTTCCTAAAGTGGCTTCTTGTTCTTTGCCCCCTTACAGGAAGCTTGAATGAGTGCCTGACTCCTTTATAGCTCTTAATCTGTTTCAGTCTCTTTATGTCAAAATCCTTTTTGATATCCAGTTCATTTGCAAGCAAATGTTTGGACTCGCCAGTTTCAATATCCTTCTGCCTGTTTTTCATAAAATCCGCAATTTCTAAATCTGAAAGCAAAGATTCTATTTTATCAATCTGTTCTTTGTTCAAATCAACAATTTTAATGCTCTTGTTCAAATTAGCCTTTTTGCACAATAAGTTTGAGATGCTCCACGAAATTCCTTTTATTCTGGTCAAGCCAGTGTAAACATTTCTGCTGCCAGCAATATCCTGCCCGAAGATTCTTACAAGTGTTTCCTCATGCTCCGCTTCTCTAGGATTCTTCTTTACTTCCTTGATTTCTTTTGCTTCTTTTACTTTCATTTCTGTCATTTTCAAAATTTGACAAACAACCGCTGTCTAGGGTTTTCAATAAGCTCTTCCCAAATCCTCTTCTCTATGGTTTTTTTCGGATCTGGTATGCTCTTTACCCTTTCCTTTATATCCTCAAAAGATGCAAAAGATTTTTTCCCTCGCGCCTCAAGGATTTCCTGCGTGTGTTTCTTCCCAAATCCAGGCAGAAGCTCAAGTTGGTGCAGCCTTGTGTTCATTGCTTGAGCACTATTAAAGAATTCTACAAATTCCTTCTCGCGCTCCCCAACCATGTGTTCTATGAACTCCTGCAGTTGGATCTTTGCAGTCTCGGTAAGCTTGTCTGTCCTTAACCTACCCACGATGTAGTATATCTTATCTCTCTTTTCAGGGCCTATATAAACTTTTTCCTTTACAGAAATAGAAGCTCCCCTAACAGGGGCAAGCTCCAGCAGCGCAAGATGCTCCGCGCCTATAGCCTGCACTATGGCTCTCATCTTCCCTTCGAGAGGATAACCGTGCGGCAAGTAGTCCAAGACTATTGCATAGTCGTCTTTCTTTATCATGTTGTTCAATACTTCTTGACAATTTCAAGAACCTCATTTGTCTCCTTCTCATCGAGCGATACCTCTATGAATATTTTATTGAGCGCTTCAGCATCCCTTGGAAGAACATCAATAATTTTAACAACAAACTCATCCTTTAGCTTGTGGTTCTTTAAGTCCTTTAACTCCCCGAACAAGGCTTCAGCATTCTTAGCTTTCAATTTCACAAACTTTTTCAAATAACCTTTAAGTTCAGGCTTTTCATCCAAATCTTTAGTAAACTCTTGCACTTGAACAAGAGTAAGTGGTTTAAGGTCCAGTATCATTGTGCAGCCTCTATTTTTTTCAAATGTACAGGTTTAACCATAAATGTTTTTTTCTGATTATAATCGTATATTTCAACAACATAAGCATTTCCCCTCTTTTCAACAACCTTGCCTGTCCGTCCCTGCATCCTATTTGGAAATCCGGGGCTTTGAGCAGCCAGTTCGCGGACAAGCGCGACAGAGTCACCGCTATTAAATCTCTGGAAGTATCTTGTAAAAGATATCTTTCCCTTCTGCTTTATTCTTTTGCGCTTTAGCATTTAAGTATCAAAAAAACCCTCTTTAAAAAGCTTCCGAAATCAGAACTGAGTAACGCTTCCTTGATGAAGAGAACCTGCTTCCTCAGCGCTCCTGCAGTTATCCTTAATGGTCTGGAACATCTTCTGCCCCCAGACACCTATGCCGCATTTTTCGCATACATCTACAACTTCTTCAGCTCCAAGCGGAGCAGAGCAATAAACACATTTTTTCACCATTTTTCACATCCTTTTTTAGTATTAATTTATTTTTTTAGCTTGCCACATTTATAAACTTTTATGTTTTCAGGGCTAATTCAGCCATAAAATCAAGCAAATAG
>CAYJRP010000061.1:0-4900 GCA_964372675.1 Candidatus Woesearchaeota archaeon
ATCGCCATGATAATAATAAAAAGAATAAAGAGGGCAAATGAAACTTTTAGAAAAACTCATAAATCTGCATGGCATCAGCGGCAATGAGCATCAAGTCCGCCAATTTATTCTGAAAGAGGCGAAAAAATACTTGAAAGATGTCAAAGTTGATAACATGGGCAATGTTGTAGCAAGAAAAAAAGGCAGAAGCCCCTCTGTGATTTTGCTTGCCCATATGGATGAGATAGGCTTAATAGTGCACTCAATAGACAAAGATGGAAAAATTTTTATTACTAATATGGGGGGAATTGACGCTCCAATTCTTCTGGGGCATAGAGTTGAAATCCCCGCAAAAAAAGGAGCAGTCACAGGAATAGTTACTAATAACGAGGCGTTAAATGACACAGACCAAAACGAGAAAATAATAATGGAAAAGCTTTTTGTTTTTACTGGACTGAACAAAAAAGAGCTTGATAAAAAAGGCATTAAAGTCGGCTCTTACATGAACTTTTCCCACTCCTCCAACTTCGCACACCTTGGCTCAAAAGAAATAATTGCAGGAAAGGCCCTTGATGACAGAGTAGGATGTTATGTCCTGCTCGAAGTAATGAGAAGAATGAAAACAAATAACGAAGTAACCTTCGTCTTCACGGTGCAGGAAGAAGTAGGTTTGTATGGCGCAAAAGCCTCTGTTTTCAACCTTGAGCCGGAATATGCGATTGCAGTAGATGTTACAGGCCACGATGAGGAAAATGACCGTCTTCTTTTAGGCCACGGTCCTGTTCTGACAATAAAAGACGCCGAGATGATTGGCAACAAGTGCTTAAACGACGCCTTGGAGGATGTGGCAAAAAAGCAGAAAATTCCTTTGCAGAGAGATGTAAGCGATAAAGGCACAACAGATGCAGCATCAATTTTTGCAGCCAAAGGCGGAGTCCCTTCAGCAGTCTTAGGAGTTTCAGTGGCAAACATTCACACAACAATGGGCGCAGCAAGCGCCAAAGACGTAGAAGGAACAATTCGCGTCCTAACCGAGTTTCTTAAGAAACCTCCGGTAAAATGTTGGGATTAGATTTTTCTTTTGAAAGATAGTTTTTTATATGTTCCATCAATAGAAGTTTTATGTTTAACAAACAAAGTGGTCGTTTAATTAGACTCTATACACAAAATCGCACACACCGAAAAGCTTAAATTGTCTAGATATTTAGGTATTTTAGGCAGTAACGCGCTTTGGCGTTTCATCCTAACCGATGGAACAAAGAAGGGTCCGGTTCTTCGAACCCTGGTTACTGTCTTTATTTTTTTACTAATTTTATAAGTTCTTCTAAGTCTATTTTTAGGATATTGTAGTCTTTTGTCTTTTCCTTGTTCCTATCGTGAAGATTTTTAGCAACAGTATCTATTAAAGATGGCTTCTGGAATTTCGCTTGGACTATGTCCTCCGGACTTAACGCAGGAATTAACTTAGAAAGATGCTTAAAAATCATATCTTTTATTTCATGAAAGTGTCCATCGATGTCGTTGCAAATCTCTATATTCACTTCTTCTGCATATCCAGCATCTTTGATAGCCTTTAGTAAAAGCAAAATAATCAGTGCTTTATGAGACCTAATCTTAAACCTTAGCCTGTCTCTTTTAAGATTGCCAGAGCCTATTCCTAGCTGATGGGTGTTAAATAAATGGATAAGTTGGTCTTTAACATGTTGGGGTACATTTACTCCGTAAATTATTTGCTTATCCTTTATCAGGGCAATAGAATAGTCTTTATCGAAAACTTCGCTTCCCGACTTGTCTATTTGAAATAAACTTATCACCATGGCTTCTTATTTATTTTAATGATAACTCTTGGGTGTTGTATATAAAACTTTTTGTTATCGTTCTAAAACTAATTTGCTAATCCTACCGGCTTGATTTAGCAACACCAACATTTTAAATATCCCAATTATTTCAATACTTTACAAAGAGGAAAATAAAAAGTGGAAATAGCAGAATTCGCAGACGATATTGGTCCAGAGAAAATCCTTGAAGTATATGATGTAAAAACAGGCATGAAAGGCTTTACAGTAATAGACAATACTGCCCTTGGTCCTGCAAAAGGGGGAATTAGAATGACTCCGACAGTAGATGTAAAAGAAGTTTTTCGCCTTGCAAGAGCAATGACCTTCAAGAACGCTCTTGCTGATTTGCCTTTCGGCGGGGGAAAAAGCGGAATTATCTTCGACCCTAAAAAAGACAACAAAGAAGAGTTAATAACAGCGTTCTCAAAAACAATCAAAGCAATTTGCCCAAGTCTGTACGTAGCAGGCCCAGACATAAACACAACAGAAAAAGAAATGGCCGTTTTTGTCAAAGCAAATGGAGATTTTAATTCAGCAACAGGAAAACCAGGAGACTATTGTGAAACAATAAAAGGAAAAAAAGTCTGCGGCTTGCCTCACGAGCTCGGTAGTACTGGTTTTGGAGTAGCTTATGCAACTCAAGTAGCATTAAAGCATGCAAAAATCTCAGTAAAAGGAGCATCAATAGCAATAGAAGGCTTCGGCAATGTTGGAACATTCACTTTCCAGCAGCTAGAAGAGGCAGGCGCAAAAATAGTCGCAATAAGCGACAGCAAAGGCTGTCTTTACAATCCAGATGGCCTAAAGTTCCACGAGGTAGAAAGAATAAAGAAAGAAAAAGGCTCCGTAACATTTGGAAAAGGAAGAATGCTCCCAAATAATAAAATATTTGAGCTTCCAGTTGATGTCTTGATTCCTGGAGCTCTTCCGGATGTTATAACAAGGCAAAATAAAGACAATGTCAAGGCAAAAATAATTGTAGAGGCGGCAAACATACCAATTCCTCTTGATGTTGAATCTGAGTTGAGTAAAAGAATTCTAATTGTCCCGGATTTTGTGGCAAATGCGGGCGGAGTTATTTCCAGTTATGTAGAATATATCGGAAAAGACGAAAAATACATGATGAAATTAGTGAAAGAAAAAATAACAAAAAATACAGCACTCGTTTTGCAGAGAGCATCAAAGCAAGGCATATCGCCAAGAAAAGCCGCGCAGGATATAGCTTTGGAAAGAATTAAGAAAGCTCAAAGCAAAAAATAGTTCAACAAATAATTAAAAACCTGAATTTCTAATTAATTTTAATGGATTGGAAACAGTTGATAATTGGGTTAGTCTTATTAGTCGCGGGAATAATTATTTTGATAAGAGCATTAAGAAAAACAAATAATAGCTTGAAAAAAAGAAAATAAGATTATCTTCTTCCGCCAAATCTTCCTCTAGATGAATATCTTCCCCTTCCTCCACCGCCTCTAGAATTTCTGGAATCTCTTGAATCCCTTCTATCTCCTCTGTCGCTGTCTCTACTTCTTCCTCTAAATCCTCCACCGCGATTTCCTCCGCCCCTCCCACCATAAGAGTAAGAGCTTCCAAATCCTCCGCGCCCGCCCCTTCTTCCTCTGTCATCTCTTGAAGGAGCCCATCTTATCATTATTCTTTTAACGTCAGCAGACATTTTCAAAGCCTTAATCTGCAAATCAGGGTTGTTGACAATTTTAGAGAAAGATTCGTAATCCCTGTCAGTTACTAAACTAACAGCAATCCCCTCCTCTCCTGCTCTTGCTGTCCTTCCAATCCTGTGCACGTAAGAGTCAGCATCCTTTGGAATGTCATAATTATAAATATGGGACACATTTTTAATGTCCAAACCTCTAGAGGCTACGTCGGTGCATACAAGTATTTGAGTTTTATTTGATGAAAATGTTTCCATTGTCTTAGTTCTCTTGTTTTGAGAATGCCCTCCATGAATTGCAATAGCATTTATTCCTTGGAACCTCAAGTTTTTAGCAACAAAATCAGTATTTCTCTGCGTATTGCAGAAAACCATCACCAAATCGCTCTTTTCATTGCTCAATAAATGCACAAGCAACGAGAATTTCATGTCTCCTCTAACATCATAATAAAATTGTTCTAGTTTACTTCTATCTACATAAGTCTCAGCAGAAATATGAACAGGTTCTTTCATGTATTTCTTGGCTAGGTGAAGTATATCCTGCGAGAAAGTTGCAGAGAATAACAAAGTCTGTCTTTTGATTGGACATTGGTGAATAATTTTCAAAACATCTTCAAAAAATCCCATATCAAGCATCTTATCAGCTTCGTCCAAAACCAGAGTCTGTACATCTTCGAGTGTAAGAGTTCTTCTTTCTAAATGATCAAGAATTCTTCCCGGAGTTCCGACAACAATTTCAGAATCTCTAATAGCATCTATTTGCGGATTAATAGAAACTCCGCCATAAACAGCAGTTATATTCACGCCACTTTTATGAGCAAATGGAGTAAGCGCTTTGTATATTTGCTCAGCTAATTCCCTTGTCGGAGTTAATATCAGAGAACGAACACCATTTCCTTTTTCAATATTCTGAATAATTCCAAGACCAAAAACAAGCGTCTTTCCAGAGCCTGTTGCGGACTGCGCAACAACATCTTTACCCTGGATAACTAAAGGGATTCCTTTTTCCTGAATTTCAGTAGGTTTCTCAAAGCCCAGCTTACGAATTTCCTCTAAATTCTTCTCAGACAACCCAAGTTTCCTAAAGCTTTCCATTTTCTAGTTATATCAAGAATGAACCTAATTTCTTCTTAAATGTGAAAATAAATCAAATCCTTCATTTATAAGGGTTTTGGTTGGGCAACTGTGTTGCATGATTCCTAAAAAACAACACAGTTCCTTTTAAAAAATAACCCATACAAATCTTGTATCTCTACTACCCATTAAAAACGCATGATAGGGTGACGCCCGGACCAACCGAGATACCATTGTGGGTCATTTAGTGGGCGTCAACAATACAACTTGATACAATTTGCTTTATGATAACATATAGGCGGGGCGCCTTTATAAGGATTGTCGAGAAGGAATGGATGCA
>CAYJRP010000062.1:0-4770 GCA_964372675.1 Candidatus Woesearchaeota archaeon
AATAAAAAAGAATATCAAAAATAGATTTATAAACACGCATGCGCAATAATATTTGATGGTTAAAAAAAGAAAAAAGACAAATGTGATTAAAAAAACAGTTAAGAAATTCTATGCAAAGAAAGCCAGAAAGAGAGCAAAAAAAGGCAGGGAATCAAAAAAGCTGGTAAAGGTGCCAAGCTACATACATAATTTTGATAACCTGGTCCAAGGAGGGTTCGAAAGAAATTCCACGAATCTTGTTGTCGGGGGCGCTGGCACAGGAAAGACAATTTTTGCAATGCAATTTTTAATTGGCGGAATGAAAAAAGGAGAAAGGTGCCTTTACGTAACATTCGAGGAAAAAAAGGAAAATTTTTACAAGCACATGCTCCAGTTTGAATGGGATCTGGCTGACTATGAAAAAAAAGGCTTGTTCTCGTTCCTAGAATATGCGCCTTTGAAAGTCAAAACCATGCTTGAAGAAGGCGGTGGCTCAATTGAAAATATTATTCTCAAAGCAAAGATTTCCCGCGTAGTGATTGACAGCATTTCATCTTTCGCGCTTTTGTTTGAAAAAGAGCTCGAAAAAAAAGAAGCGGCCCTTGCTTTATTCAACATGATTAACGACTGGGATTGCACGTCGCTGCTTACCCTTGAAGAGGACATTGACAACTCCCAGGGATTGGGAAGCAAAAGCCTTGAATTTGAAGCAGACTCGATTATTATTCTTTATTATCCTAAAGAGAAGCATGAAAGGCACCGCTCCTTGGAAGTTTTAAAAATGAGAGGAACAAAGCATTCAACTAAGATACACAAATTTGACATAGGCAAAGCGGGAATTTCTGTCCATGGCCACACTTGATTTTATGCTAAAAACAATTAGCAAATCCTATTCCTTATCGTGAATATCTTTAGGTTGATGAGCTCACCCATCTAAAAAGTCTGTTTTGATAATTCCAAGCAGCCACAGCGAAGGTATTTAAAACAAATCTCCTTAAGAAATTTATGAAAAAAAAAGGGCAGGCATGGGGGTTTGATGTAATCATGGGCTCTATCATATTCATTCTTGGTCTGGTCATATTCTTTCTGTATTCTCTAAACTATCCAAGGCAGAGCGAGGACACAATAGATATTCTGGAATTCGAGGGAGATTTTATATCTGAAAATTTGCTCTCGGCAGGCAATCCAGACAACTGGGATGAAAACAATGTAATTAGAATAGGCATCACAAACAACAACAAAGTAAACCAGACCAAGCTTGAGCGCTTGTATTACATGGCGAATGTAGCTTCAAACAACGGCGGCTACAACAAGACTAAATCCCTGTTAAACACAAGGTATGAATTTTTCTTCAACTTCACGCAGCAAATAGAAATAGGAAACCCTCCTGAACCTCTTTACGGAGGAATAGGCAAAAACTTCACTGACAACAACCCTGAAAACCTTATTAAAATAACAAGGCTTGTAATTTACAACAATCAGCCAACAACGCTCCAGCTGTACATTTGGGAATAGGAATATAAACTAGAAATAATAAATAAAATCACGATGAAAAGAATAGGCAGGATAAAGAAGGAATTGGCAAGCAATAAAATAAGATGGGTTCCTCATAACAGGTCTGGAAATGGCCATGATAATTTAAGAGGGGGTATGAAAATGAATTAAGATGAAAAAGAGAATTATCAAAACAAAAAGGGAAAGTTGAACCATTAGCCAATCTGGGAATAGCATAGCTAATTTAAGCTATATTAGCTTAAGGATAAACAGTTAAAAAAGAGAAAAAATGAAAAAAAGAGGCATATTTTTCAGCACAGACGCATTCATAGCAATTACAATAATTCTGATTATAGCGCTTATAGCTTATCCTCAATTAAAATCATCAAGACAGGAAAGCTCACTGCCTCCCGATATTTTGAAAACCCTGTCAACACTAAAAGTGAAAGAAATACCAAGCGCAACAGTGCAGTCGTGGATTGCCCAAGGCATTGTTGACGGCGAGAAATATGCCATAGACCAAATAGGAATTCTGGCTATAACAAACCAGACAATGGCAAAAACCATGGCGTCAATAATATTATCAGACTTAAAAACAAAGGAAAATCTCGGAATCTGGTACGGAAATAATTTGATTTTTTCTGTAGGCAATGTCCCTTATGCATCAGCCAAAAATATAGATACAGAAAGATACTTAATAAGCGGCCTTGGAGGTTTAAACGGTTCAGGAATTGCAACAGGATTTTCAGCCCGGGGCTTTTTGTCTTCTGATGTCAAGACAAAATACTCTTATTTTGGAGGATATATAGGAGACGGAAATATAACTGCTGTATTGGAATATGATGGAAGCATAACTTCCGCAGAAATGGAATTGGCAGTAAACAAGAATTTTTCATTGTATATCAACGGAATCAGTGTTGGAAACTATTTGCAGTCGCCTTCAAATACAGTCCCGTCAAATTATAACCTGAACAGTTACTTAAGTTATTTCCAAACCGGAAACAACACTATTGAAATCAAGGGAAATCTCGTAAGCATATCTGGGGGATTCGTCAAAATAACTTATGTCAGCAATGGCACTTACGAGCTTGCAAAAAGGCAATACATTCCAGGCATAGATGGATTAATAAATATTTATGACGGATTTTATCTCCCTGAAAACTTGTCAAGCATGGAAATAACGTTAGACATGGACAGCAATTACACAACTTTTCTCAACATTGGAAATGTGACTGTCTTTAACAGGACAACGCTTGGCAGAGAGCTTATCAAATTAGACAATGCCTTTTTGCTTTCAAAACTTGGCAGCTACTATAAGATGGAAAACAAAACAATCCCTTTGAGGTTAGGTCTGGAGAATCTCTCAATCATTCCAATAACACAGGCAGATGTCATTTCAGTGACAGACTTATCTGGAAGCATGAGCGGCCAGAAAATGACTGACGCAAAAGCAGCAAACAATCTCTTGATAGATATTATATTAAACAATTCAAAGAACCGTGTAGGGCTTGCCGGCTTTGAAAGCTACTCAAAAAAATCAGACTTCCATAATTGGACAAATGTCAGCAATTCGCTGAAAAATATAGTGGCCAACCAATGGAATGCGAATGGCAATACCTGCATCTGCTGCGGAATTCTCAAAGCAATAAGCTGCGTTGAAAACAGGACATTCAGAGACAATTTCAACGGCCAGACAACAGGAACTAATCCAATAGGCTGGACAGTTTCAGACACATCAAACTCCCCTATAAACATCGTCGACTTAGACGCTCTTGAAGGCGACAGGGCAGTAAAAGTGACAAGAGGAACAGCAACCCCTTACACCTATCACAAATTTAATCCCCAGCAGGACGACTTATCTATAGAGTTTAGGATAAACAACAGCCTTGAAAGCGGAAATAATCAAGTAAGGCTGGAAGTAGAGGGTGTGGATAGCGGTGGCTCAATCTATGACGATTACATTCTCTTCAAAATGTCCGACGGGCAAATAAGAAACGGCAATACTGCAGTAACGCCTTACAATATAAACCAAGCCTATAAAATAAAAATTTCTCTTGTTCCTAGCTCAAGCACCTATTCACTTTATGTCAATGATGCGCTAATATCCAGCAGCCTTCCTGCTGCATCAACAAGAGACAATATTGCCGCGCTAAGATTCACGACAGAGGGCTCAAACTCCCATAGATTAAATTACACATTTGATGACGTTAAAGTTTACTTAAACAAAAACTTATGCGAAGGAATAGACTTGCCAAATAGAAGCAGGGCAATGATAGTTATGAGCGACGGAGCGGCAAACAGGGCGTGTGGAATGGACCCTGTTCAGGATTGGGACGCTGACTCTGACGTAACTGACGATCCTCAAGACCATGCAATACAAGCAGCATGCAACGCGCATAACCTTTACAATTTCACTGTTCACGGAGTTGCATTTGACATAACACCAGGAACATTGGCAGACACAACGATGCAGCAAATAGCGACATGCGGGGCGGGGAATTATTATTCAAGCAACTTAACACAGCTATTGCAAGTATATCAGGATATTGCAAACCTCATACTCGCCACGTACACTGACCAGACACTCAGCGCGCTCATAGCAGGGCTCAATACAAAACTGTATCCCGGCTCGTACATAGACTTAAAGTATAGTCAAAAGCCAAATCCGTTTGGGCTTATAGTTACGGCAGAAAACAAATTCTCAAACACAACCGAGGGAAACTTTACCCTTCCAACAGGCTCAAGCATCTTGGAAACAAGAGTGACATCATATTCCGGAGCTAAATGGACCCACAAAGTAAAGGCAAATAATAACCTCATATACGACATAACCAACTATGTAAATACTTTCATAAGCCTCGGAGACCCTTATTCAATTAGAGTGCCAAACTCGTTAGTCTCAACAGCAAGCCAGAATAATATTACTCTTTCCACTGCAGTCACATCCACAAACACAAGCGCCGGCTCAGCCTCAAATAAAATAATTTACACAGTGATAAAAAACTTCTCCTCATTTACACCAATAGCCGCGACAGCCCAGGGATGCATCTGGACAATAGGCTTTGAAGGCGGCGCCAATTCAACAATGCCAATCCCATCGTCGTACACTGGAACAAACACATGCACCTACTTAGGAGCAAATCAAGTCTACGACCCAAATGACGCATTCCAAGTTGCAGTTTACAATCTATTAAAGGCTCTTGACTTCGATAATGATGGATATCTAGACGTGCAGATCTCATCTCAATCCCTGCAAATAGACCTCTCGCAAGTAACAGGCATCCCATATACTTGGAA
>CAYJRP010000063.1:0-4586 GCA_964372675.1 Candidatus Woesearchaeota archaeon
AGATTAGCATCGGAAAACAGCTCCAGTCGGGCTTAGAGCATTTGAGGGAGCAGCAGAAAGAAAACAATGCTTTGATGCATTGCCCTGTCTGCAAAAAAGGAGAATTATCAATCCGTTATTCAAAAAAAACCTCTCGTTACTTCGTAGGCTGCACCAACTATCCCGATTGCACTTCAACTCATCCATTGCCTCCAAATGCATTGATCAAAAAAACAGACAAAGTTTCAGAAAGAAATCTTCCAATATTAATGGCAATAAGAAAAGGCAAGAGGCCATGGGAATTCGAGTTCGATCCCAACTGGAAGCCCGACCCTAACTGGAAAGCAAAACATCCGAAGAAAGATAACCTTGAAAAGAATTAACAATAATATCTGCTGTTATGAGATCATAGCCCCATAAGGCGTGCTAACCTCATTTAAGTCATTTTATGATAATTCTAAGTTTATCAATATGATCAAAAAGCAATTAGAAAGAATTAAAACACTATTTTTCCTTGCACATAAATGCCCGCGCTGAAAGAGCCCAGAAGAAAAAAATCAGAGCTTGATGTTAAATATACTCTAAAAGTCTACTGGAGTTTCCTCAAGAAACATAAAGTCTTGATGGTGAGCACAATGTTTTTTACCCTGCTTATGACTTTATGTGGATATATAACAAGATATCTTTTCAAATTAGTAGTGGACAAAGGGGCCTTATTTACATCTAATGCAATTACTGTAAAAGACTTCTCCACATTTATAATAGCTTTAGGGGGAATATGGACTATAGTGCTAATCGTCTCCAGCTCTGCAAGATGGTTTAGGATTCACTTCCTTAACCTTTTAGAAGTAAAGCTAATGAGGGACTTAAGGCAGACATACTACAACCATATAATGCGTTTATCGCACGGTTTCCACACCACTCATAAAACAGGGTCTTTGATTTCAAGATTAATAAGAGGCTCCAGCGCAATGGAAAGGCTGACAGATTTTGTAACTTTCCAAACGTTGCCTCTTATTTTTGAGTTAATGGTTTCAGGAATCTCGCTTGCGGCAATAAGCTGGAAAATAGGGCTGACATTTATGGTTTTTGCGTTAGTCTTTGTTACGCTTAGCGCAAAACTGCAAAAGCAGCAGAGAAAAGCCAATGTGATAATGAATACGAATGAGGACATTGAGAAAGCAATGACTTCAGACACATTCACAAACATAGACTCAATAAAATATTATGGAAAAGAAAACTTAATGATGCAGAAATATGCCCGGTTATCTGGAAATACATCTAATGCTTTGCTTAGGCAATGGGAATATTCAAGATGGTCCTCTTCTCTTGAATCCTTAATAATTTCGGTTGGGGGGCTTTGTGTATTGTTCTTGGCTCTTCAAGGGTTTTTAGCAGCTGCCATAACTCTCGGCACAGTTACGTTTGCTTGGACTCTTTACAACAGCTTAATAGACAGTACAGCAAGATTCATGGATGGCTTAAGAGGATATCATAGATCCATGGCAGACTTCCATGATTTATTCCAGTACGGAAAAATTGAGAATGATATAAAAGACGAGCCAGGAGCCAAGCAAATGGAAGTTAAAAATGGCGAGATACAATTCAAAAACATCTCTTTCGGCTACCATAGACAGCACATATTCAAAAATCTTAGCTTGCACATCCCAAAAAATAAAAAAGTTGCCCTAGTCGGACACTCTGGCTCAGGAAAATCAACAATAATAAAACTGCTCTACAGATTATACAACTTAGAAGAGGGCCAAATATTGATAGATAAAACAGATATTAAAAATGTTAAGCAGGAATCTCTCCGTTCAGAGCTAAGCATTGTTCCTCAAGACTGCATCTTATTTGACGACACAATTTACAACAATATAAAATTCTCAAAGCCAAATGCGACAAGAAAGGAAGTAATGCAAGCGATAAAATTCGCCCAATTGGATAAAGTAATTGCAAACTTCCCATATGAAGAAAACACTATTGTGGGGGAGCGGGGCGTCAAGCTTTCAGGAGGAGAAAAGCAAAGAGTTTCAATAGCCAGGGCAATTTTAGCAGACAAAAAAATACTCGTATTAGATGAAGCCACAAGCAGTTTAGACTCAAAAACAGAATATGAAATCCAGAAAGACTTGCAAAACTTAATGAAAAACAGAACATCTTTGATAATTGCACATAGATTATCTACAATAATGAGCGCAGACATAATTGTTGTTTTAGACAAAGGAAAAATAGTTCAACAAGGGACGCACAGAGAACTGATTAGCAAACCAGGCGTTTACAAAGAACTTTGGAATCTGCAGAAAGGCGGTTATCTATAAGAATAAAAACATATAAAATAATTCCTACCCATAGGTAGGATAAAGTTTAAATACCCATTCCTACTAAAATGCATATGGAAATTATAAGACAATTAAAGCATAAAGGAATTATAGTTATACCTATGGATATAAGAAGGCAAATAAATCTGGAAGAAGGAGACGCAGTTAGTTTCAAAACAGAAGGGGAGAAAATAATAATAGAAAAAAAGAAACATGATGTTGAAGCCTTCCTTAACCATTTCTTGCGCTATCGAAAAAGGGGAAAAAGCATGAGATTAAAAGAATTAAAAAGAATAGAGGAAGAAAGCTATGATCTCTAAAAGACAAGTAAGAGAAAAAGAAGATGCTTTGGAAAAGTTTTTCACTGTTGCAAGAACAAATGGCAGCGAAATAACTCTCAAAAAAATAAAAGAAATTGAGGATGAGAGTTATGATTTACCTTGATACTAACATATTTGTATACCCTCACACGGGAGACGATGCTGCCTCTGGAGCATGCATAGCAGTATTAAAAAAAGCAATATCTGAAGAAATAAATGCGGGGACTTCTGTTCTTACATGGGATGAATTCCAACATGCATTAAAAAAGAAGTTTCATGACAAAGAAAAAGCAGTAGAATTAAGTAGAGATTTTCTTTCTACGCCAAATATAAAGTTATTTGAAGCAAATAAAGAGATTATTGATAAAGCACAAGAACTAACTGAAAAATACAATTTAGCTCCAAGAGATGCAATCCACGCTGCAACAGCAATAATAAATGGAATAAAAGAAATTATCTCGGATGATCCAGATTTTGATAAAATAAAAGAGCTAAAAAGAATAAAAATTTAAGTTATTTAAAACTTTTGTAAACTTCCCAAAATAAAGAATGTTCTGAAACAGTCAATCCCTCATTCCGTCGTTCATCAGCAACAGGCATTGGAGTATAAATCCCCCCATCTTTAAAATGTCCATCATCAGCAAGAGATTTAATTCTCCCAACTAAGCCAGGAATATTAGAATCACGAGCAAATACAACGCCATTATGTTCTAAAGTAAATTTATCACCTGTATGATCTCTCTTAACTTCAACAGTATAATGTCTCATAATAACCACAATTGTAATCCATTTATAAGGATTATTATAATTACTTTCCTAAATGGCTCCAAGCTCCAAGGCTAGGTCTTACTTTAAGCTTAGGCGACTTGCCGCGCTTGCTCTGAAGTCCGCGAGATTTTTTAGCAGCAGAAGTCAAGCCTCTTTCAGCTCTCTTTCTGTGGTCTCCAGTTGAAATCCACTTCATAGTCCTGTCGTTCTTTATTTCAGGCTTGGAAGGATCAACCATTATAACCTCAAAGAAATAATGCTGTCCGTCTTTCCCAATCCAGTATGAGTTTAGAACTTCCAGGTTTTTGTACTTGCGAGCAGCGCGGATTTCAGCAACCCATTGATAATTCATTTTCAAAGTCATCCTGTTTGTCTGTTTTCGCGACTTGCGCCCTTTAACTCCAACACGAATTCTTTTTCTTCCGCCGCGCAAAAGCCTGACGCGAACAACAACAAATCCTTTTTTTGCTTTGTATCCCAAAGACCTAGCCCTATCAAGCCGCAAAGGTTTGTCTACAACAACAGCAGCGTCGCTCTTTCTCCAGTCAATCATCCTGCTGCTTAAGGTCTTTTTATCAGGATTCTTCCATGCTTCTTTAATATAGTGATACATTCCTTGTGCCATTCTTAGTTTTGTAGAAAATGGTTTTTAAATCTTCTTGTTAGCCAAAGCCTGTGTAGGTTAGTGACCTATTGCACCAGCTAAAGAGTATAATGTTTCCTATGCCTTTTGAATTGAAAATAAACAACAGCAGGAGTTTGCTATGAGCTATAAAAAATACTTTAAATTGCTTTGGAGAATTGCTAGGAAATGAACGCTTAAGCTAAAGTCACCTAATTATTCAAAACTGATTTTGTCCCATACGACCTCTATTATTTCTCTCCTCATTTTATTCCTTAACTTATGAGTATCTGCCCATAAGGCATAAGCCTGCCAACCTTGATAAATTTCATAAAGACTATCAAACATCACGATTCCATTTTTAAAAAGCTCAATTTTTCTTCTCATACTTTTAATGTTTCTTTTTCTTAGAAGCATGAAATTATTAAAACTTCTAAAACCAATAAAATCAATCCCTCTTGATATGGGAATTATCCTTGATTTTTGAGCATGAAGCTTTAACCTTAATTTGCTAATTAGAAATTTATTAATCTCTTCTTTCCATATGTCTAGTTGTTTTGCTGATTTGTGCAAAAT
>CAYJRP010000064.1:0-4572 GCA_964372675.1 Candidatus Woesearchaeota archaeon
CTATCCTCAGATACTGTCAAGTTAGAGTGATATGTAAAAAGTTAAAGACCTTTAAAGCCAGTGTAATATTATTATTCAATTAAAATTATTAACAATATCTTCGATAAATGTTAAGGCGCCTTTTGAAATAAGTTGAGATAATACAAGTAATTAATCTATGGGAGGATTATACCTCGTTAAGTTGACAATATCCTATCCTCAATAATTTTATAAAACCTTATATCTTAAACAAGTCATGAAAATCCTCACATTACATTGCGATTATATTCGTTTTAAACCTAATAAAAAAGCGCTTAAAGACGCTGAAGAGCTGTCTGAAGCAGATAAAAAAGAGAAAGAAATTAAGGAGTGTTTAGTCGTGCTTACTTCAGTAGAGCAAGGTGATAACAGCAACATAATAAAGCAATTAGTTGAGGCAGTTGAAAAAACAGCATCAGAGGTTAAAACAAATAGCATTGTTCTTTATCCTTATGCTCATTTGTCGTCGAATTTAGCGAAACCAGTAGACGCTTTAGCTTTATTAAAAGAAGCAGAATCACAGTTAAAAAAGAAATTCAAGACGACTAGGGCGCCTTTTGGTTATTACAAAACTTTTGAATTCAAATGCAAAGGCCATCCTCTCGCTGAATTGAGCAAGGAATTTCATTCAACTACACAATCAAAACCTGGTTCAGTAGTAGCAGAAGAAAACTATGACACATCAAAGCTATTAAGAGAAATAAGCAGAACAAAATTAGATACTTCAAAACTTCGAGACAACGACCACAGAATTTTAGGCCAGCGTTTGGATTTGTTTAGTTTTAACGAATCTGCACCTGGTCAGCCATTCTGGCATCCATCTGGATTAGTCATTCTAAACTCTTTAATTGATTATTGGAGAAAATTACATCAAAAAGCTGGCTATCAAGAAATCCTAACTCCTCAAGTATTAGATAACAAAGTTTGGAAAGTTTCTGGACACTGGAGATTATACAAAGAAAATATGTTTATCACAAATTATGAAGGCAGAGATTTTGCTCTAAAACCTATGAGCTGCCCAGGTGCAATGTTAGTATATAAAACAAAAATGAGAAGCTATAACGAACTTCCATTAAGATTTTCGGAAGTGGGAGTTGTACATCGACAAGAGTTATCTGGAGTTATTTCCGGGCTTTTAAGAGTTATCAGAATCACTCAAGATGACGCGCATCTCTTTGTTACAAGGGAGCAATTGGCAGATGAAATTGTTAATGTCTTAAAATTGTTTAAAGAGCTTTTAGACCAATTTAGATTTGAATATAAGTTTACCATCAGTGTTAGAAGCAAGGAAAAGAAAGATAAGTATTTGGGGGATGATACTTTATGGAATGAAGCAGAAAAAGCCCTTGCTGAAGGTTTAAAGAAATTAAAGGCTAAATATGAAATAGTCCCTGGAGAAGCGAAATTCTACGGTCCAAGTTTAGATATATTAATTAAAGATTCTTTAGGAAGAGAATGGCAATGTTCTACATTGCAGCTTGATTTTAATTCGTCTAAGAATTTTGAATTAAGCTATACTGGAAGCGATGGAAAAGAGCATACACCAATTGTGCTGCATCATGTAGTTTATGGTTCTTTGGAGAGATTTATCGGGGTTCTTTTAGAACACTTGAATGGAAACTTGCCTTTATGGCTTTCTCCTCGCCAAGTCCGTGTAATTAACTTCACGGACAGAAACACAAAAGCATGTGAGAAATTTGTTTCTGAGTTAAAAAAGGAAATTCCAAGCATTATAGTTGAAACTGATTTTAGAAATGATACTGTGCAGTCTAAAATAAGAGATGCTGAACTCATGAAAGTAAATCACATCATTGTTATCGGCGACAAAGAAGAGAAAACAAAAACATTAGCAGTAAGGCCAAGAGGCGGAAAGCCTAAGTTTGGCATCAAAGTTGGCAAGTTTATTGAGGATTTAAAGAAAGAACTAGAAAATAAAACTACAAATTAGTCATCTACACTACCATAACTCTATATCTTTGAGGCACTAAATCTTCTTGGTATAGGGGAATAAAGACGAGATAGTTTTTGGAATGCTTATCTAGAGGCAATCTTTCTTTTTCAACTACACTCCTTGCAACATCTTGGGATGAATTGCAGGATTTGCCAAGCCCGTCAAATCCCAAAGAATGCAATGCTTCACCTATTTGCTCCAAGGTTCTTATTTTATCCCCTCTTGATAAGCCGAGAAGCTTACGCTTCAGGTTTAGACTATCTATATGGCTCCAGAAATTATAATCCCCCAGCTTCATATCAATGCTTACAAAATACCCTATTAAAAGATTGTTGTTGAGCTATTATGTAAAAACTTATAAACTCCTTAAATTACCCTTCTTATATCAAAGGGGAAAAATGAAAATACAGCCTTATGTAAAGAAACTTGAGACGTCCAAGGTTTTCAGGGATTTCAAAAGAGAATATTCAGACGCTTTTCTTGTAGCTGGGTTTTTTGTTATTGATTATGAAACAGGAATGAATTTGCATCAAATTGACTATTACCTTCCTTCGAAGAGGAAAGTGGCTGCTTTTACCCTGGATGGCAAGGTTGACTTGAAAGTCATGGAAATGATGGACAGAAAGGTTCCTGAAAAGCTTGATTTGAAGACCAAGGTGGACTTAGACGCTCTGCGGGGAATATTGCAGGATGAAATGAAAAATAGGAACATCACTGAAAATATAAAGAAAATAATTGCGGTAATTCAAAGCATTGACAGGAAGAAGGTTTGGGTTCTTAACTGCATTCTTTCCGGAATGGAGATTTTAAAGGCGCATATTGATGATGAATCTGAGACAGTTTTGAGCATGGAAAGAGCTTCCATATTAGATTACGTAAAGAAGCTGCCTTCTTCAAATGCTGCCCAGAGGCCTTTGGGCAAAGGGGAATTAGACAAGCAGATAAAACAGCTTGACAAATTAAAGGCTGAGCTTGAGAAGGAAAAAAGTGGGCTTGGGAAGAATAGAGATAATCCAGATGGATCTGGAGAAGATTTCCAGAATGTCGAAGAAGATTAGCTGTTATATAGAATTAACAAATACAGAAATATTTTAGAAGCTCAAGGGCATTAAGATTTGATGCTCCTGTCCAAAGCGTTATATGCTAACTTAAAGCTTTATCCACAAGGCAGACCTTTGGGGCATTACGCTAAAACTAATCAACCATGGGTTATTTGAGGAAGGATATTGATAATTAAAAGTTTTGCAATTTGATTTAGCTTTTATGCTTTAATTCCCACAATTGCTTTGTGTAGCCTTTTTTTTCCACGTCTTTTATTGTGAAACCCAGGAGATTTCTTGTTTTGACTATTTTTTGCCTTGCCTTTATAATATCTTTTTTGGGGCATAGAACTTCCAGCTCAATAAACCATCCCAATCTTTTTACTTTGTTTAATTCTATGCTTACTCCGTCAGCAGTTTTGTAAAGCTCTGTTTCCTTTTCTTTATGGAGCCATTTTCTAAAGCCGAAATCTCTTATCAGATTGTAAAATCCTTTTAAGTCCGAAACTCTGAATTGCACTTCTGTTTTTGCATGCACTCCTTTTTTGTATATTCCCCTCTTCTTGAAATTTACCTCGAGAATTTTTCCCGCCTCCCTGACACGAAGGCTTTTTTGAGGATAATCGAAGTACTCGAGAGAATAGTAGTCATCTTTTTTATGCTCTATTTTAACAAATTTAGCAATTTGTTTTATTCTTTGCCTGACTTCGCTAATATTCCTGCCTTTCAGATTTATTTTGCTTTCTACTTCTATCCAGCTCATTTTTTGCCTTGCCTCTTTTTATTTTGGTCTGCTATCAGAACTTTCTTTTTTGATTATTTCTTGAATGTCTTTTTTTAGTTTAACTAGGTCATCTGTAATAACCTTCCAGACCTTCTCTAAATCTACTCCAAAGTAATGATGCATTAGTTTATCTCTCATCCCTGCAATATCCTTCCAAGGAACATTTGGATATTTTTCTCTAAAAGAGGAAGGTATGTTCTTAACAGCTTCTCCTATAATCTCTATCTGCCTTATAACTGCGCTTTGTATTAATTCGCTGTTTAGAAAAGCACTTTTATCAACACCTTTTAAAAAATCATTAATTCTTTCTATACTATCTCTTGTATGCAGTATGAATATTAAATTATCTTTTTTCATATTATCCTTACCTCTTCTCTTAAAATTCTATCTTTTAGATAGTGGTTTATTCCCCCATAGGTTAGCAAGTCTATCTTTTTCCTAAGAATTCTTTTGAGTTCATTTTCTAATCCTACTAATTCCAATAGACTGCCATCAAATTCTATAAGTATGTCTATATCGCTATTCTTCTTCTGTTCCCCAGTAGCATAGCTACCAAAGATGCCTGCTCTCTTAACTTTGTGCTCTTTAAGCACAGGCACTATAATATTCTTTAATTTTTTGATTAAATTAGCATTTGTCTTAGCCATAAAATGTTAAATCATTAAGCCTTTTTAATTCTTTTTAACATAGGTTGTATAATTTTAATGACAGTACCATGTTTAAGCAAGATAAAAAAAGAAAGAAAAAATAAGAAAATTAAAAATTTAATTAAACGCAGT
>CAYJRP010000065.1:0-4537 GCA_964372675.1 Candidatus Woesearchaeota archaeon
GAGATAGGGATTATTCTAGGCATAGCTGCTGTTCTTGCCTTAATTGGAAGGCTGATAAAACAGCCGACAATAATTGCCTATCTCATAACAGGAATTATTGCTGGACCACTTTTTCTTAACTTAATAAAATCTCAGGATGTTTTTCAGTCGCTAGCACGCTTTGGCGTTGCACTGCTTCTTTTCATTGTTGGAATAAGCCTGGACTTCAAGGTTTTGAAGCAAGTTGGAGGAATTTCATTGATTGGAGGCATAGCCACAATGGGAATAGTCAGCGGGATAACCTTTCTAATTTCTAAAGCATTGGGATTTGCAACAATTTCATCATTATATCTTGCAATAGCATTTTCATTTTCAAGCACAGTTGTTGTTGTCAAGCTGCTGACAGACAAAAAAGAAATTGACACTCTTCATGGAAGAATAGCCCTCGGCATATTAATTGTTGAAAACTTTGTTGCTGCAATAGTTCTGATGCTTATTCCTGTTTTGAGCGGAGGTTCTGTGTCAGCAATAGCCATTCAGCTTGGAAAAGCTATAGCAGTCTTTGCTGGAGTTCTTTTAGCAGGGCATTTTGTATTCCCAAAAATTCTCTCAATAGCTGCGCGAAACCAGGAAACTCTCTTTTTATTTAGCATTTCATGGGCATTAATTGTTGCTGTGCTATTCAGCATTTTCGGATTTTCGATAGAAATTGGCGCGTTGCTTGCAGGAATTGCAATTTCATCTAATCAGTACAGCTTGGAAATAAAAGGAAAAATAAAAGGCATAAGGGACTTTTTTGTAATCTTGTTCTTTGTATTCTTTGGCTCGCAATTAATTGGTCCAATTTCTTCCGCGCTTTTGATCAAGGCAGCAATTATATCAGTGTTTATTCTAGTAGGAAAGCCTTTTATCGTAATGGCTTTCATGAGATTCTTTGGATATAAGAAAAGAACAAATTTCTTGGCGGGCTCAAGCCTCGCGCAAGTAAGCGAGTTTTCACTCATCTTAATTCTTCTCGGGTTTACTTTAGGGCATATTCCTCAAGAAATATTCTCAATAAGCATATTAGTTGCACTTATAACCATCAGCATAAGCAGCTATACTATTTTCTATTCTCAATTAATTTACAAGAAGATGTCGGGCGCCCTGGACGTTTTTGACGGCAAAAAAAGAGAAATGGGAACAGCCAAAAAAGGCGAGGAATATGATATAATATTATTCGGTTACAACAGATTAGGCTTTAACCTGCTGAAAGCTTTCAACCGCTTTAAGAAAAAATATGTTATAATTGATTACAATCCTGTAACAATCCTAGATTTGTCTAAAAAAGGCATTAACTGTATTTATGGGGACGCAAATGACACTGACTTCTTGGATTCTTTAAAATTAAGCAGAGCAAAAGTGATTATCTCAACTATTCCAGAATTAGAAGTTAACCTAAATATTTTAGAGCATTCAGAAAATAAAAACGTTCTTTTCATTCCCACGTCTCACAATATAGAAAGCGCTTTAAAGCTTTACGAATCCGGAGCAGACTATGTGATAATGCCTCACTTCTTGGGCGGAGAATTCATAGCTAATCTTCTCGTGCGGGATAACTTCAGGAAGAGTACTATAAAGAAAGAAGGCAAAATGCAAGTCAAAGACCTTCTGGAAAGAATTAAGGAAGGCCATTCTCACCCTACAAAAGATTTCCATGGAACTTAGTTATAAAGTTAATTTTAAATAATGCCTTTGGCATTTCTAAACATGTTAGATATAAAGCTTATTAGAGAAAATCCAGAATTGGTGAAAGAAAGCCAAAAGAAAAGAGGATTTGCTGAGAATGATGTTGATAAAATTCTTGACTTAGACAAAAAGTGGCGCTCTTTAAAAGAAGAAGTAGATAATCTGCGCGCAAAAAGAAATAAAATTTCACAAGAAATAAACGAGGCAAAGAAGCATGGCAAAAAGATAGATTCTTTGCTTTCTGATGCAAAAAAAATTCCTCAATTGTTAGAGGATAAAGAAAAATTAATGAAAGATTTGAAAGAAAATAGAGATTCTATTTTAAAAGAAATACCTAATATTATAGATAAAACTGTGCCTGTTGGAGACGCTTCAAAAAACAAATTGCTAAAAGTTTTTAATAAGCCGAAAAAAACAAGTTTTAAGCCGCAGGATCACGCAGACATTTTAGAAAAGTTAGATTTACTTGATACCTTAAAAGCTTCAGAAGTTTCTGGCTCTCGCTTTTATTATCTAAAAGGAGATTTAGTAAAACTAAATTTTGCACTGATAAATTTTGCTATTGATTTTCTTGCTAAGAAAGGTTTTACTTTAATTCAGCCGCCTTTTATGCTTCGCAAAGAATCATTAGAAGGAGCTTTGCCTTTTGGAGCGTTTGCCGAGGCTATTTATAAAATAGAAGGCGAGGACTTGCACTTAATTGGAACAGCAGAACACGCAATAAATGCTTATATGGTGAATGAAAATATTGAGCCTGTAAAACTTCCCCTAAGATTTGCAGGTTTTTCTTCTTGCTTTAGAAAAGAAGCTGGTTCACATGGAAAAGATACAAAAGGAATCTTTAGAGTTCACCAATTTGAGAAAGTAGAACAATTTGTTTTTTGCAAACCTGAAGAATCTTGGAAAGAATTTGAGCTCGTGTTAAAAAATTCTGAAGAACTGCTTAAAAAATTAGGAATACCTTTTAGATTTGTTGTTCTTTCATCACGCGAGACAGGCAGAGTACCAACAAAAACAATTGACTTTGAAGGATGGTTTCCAAGTCAAAAATTTTATAGAGAGTTAGGTTCGTGCTCAAATTGCCTTGATTATCAGGCAAGAAGAAGCAATATAAAATATCATCATATGGATGAGCTAAAATTTGTGCACACAATAAATAATACAGCAATTGCAACAGAAAGAATGATTGCTTGCATGGTTGACAATTTCCAGCAAAAAGATGGCACAATAAAAGTTCCGACAGTATTGCAAAAATATATGGGCGGAAAGAAAGTCATCGGCTCAATGCCAAAACCCATAAAGTTTAAAGGCAAAGGAAAAAAGAAAACGAGAAAGAAAACAAAGAAGAAATAATCTAGTAAGGTATATCTGATAGATATAAATACTCAAATTTTCTGCAAACTAAATGCAATACAAAAAAGGCTCGGAATTCAGAAAAACAGATTATCCAATTAACAAAATATTTCTAGATAGATGGAGTCCAAGAGCAATGTCAGATGAGCCAATTTCCGACACAGAGCTATTTACTCTATTCGAAGCGGCTCGCTGGGCGCCGTCCAACAATAACGAACAGCCTTGGAGATTCATTTACGCAAAAAAAGGCACAAAAGATTTTGATAAATTTTTTGGATTATTGGTGGAGTTCAATCAGCTATGGTGTAAAAATGCATCTGTTTTAATTTGCTTAATTGCTAAGAAAAATTTCACCAAAGATAATTCGCCAAACAGAAATAATATGTCTGACTCTGGTTCAGCATGGGAAAATCTTGCCCTGCAAGCTTCTGTAATGGGTCTTGTGACTCATGGAATTGGTGGTTACGACGTAGAAAAAGCCCGTAAAGACTTGAAAGTTCCAGATGATTATGAAGTTGTCCATATGATTGCCATAGGCAAGCCAGGTCCTCTGGAAAGCATTCCAGAAAGAATGCAAAAGGCGGAAGCTCCAAATTCTCGCAAGCCTGTTTCAGAATTGATTTTTGAAGGGGAATTTAAGAAATAATTTTATGCCGTAATTCCAAATCCAATTGTACCATTAGCCCACAACATAAGCATGACTCCTAGGATTAACATTACTAGGCCAATGAGCAATCTCATTTATTTCTTCTTGTGAGGGCTGTCTTTTCCACCCATGAAACTGAAAACTAAAGTGGCTGCGACTGCTATTATAACTATAAGAAGGAATCACATTCCTCCGTGGTGTCTTTCATTCTTAGGATGTGTTTTTTTCATCATGTATAAAGAAGCTCGTTATTAGCGATAAAAGAATCATTACATCCAGACCAATGCAAAATATGCAGTAAGTCTGCAGTATCGAGTACTGTATGTAAAATAGGTAGCCTGCGTAAATCACGCTGAAGATTAATATGCCCTGAATCCATTTTACGTTCCTCTCTTTCCACACCCAGAAAAATCTTGGTTTTTTATAGCTTGCGTTTAATCCAAGCAAAAACAAGAGCGTTAAAAATCCGAGAAAAGCATTAGAGGTTATAAAATTAAGAAAAGAATTTATTCCTGAAATATTTATCAAGGGCAATGGCATCTTGTAATCTATTGTAAGCAAATAAGATACTCCATCCAAATTAGCATAAGGACTCCTGTTTACTATGCTGCAGTCAAAATTATTGCCGAAAGTGCAATATTTGCTCGCAGAAGGCGCAAAATGCTCATAAAGAAGAAAAAGAGAAATAAGCATTCCAACAACAAGAAAAATGTTAAGAATTATTCTAACTATCTGTCTTTTTTCCATTTACCCTCTCTTTAAAACAAATGACCGCTCAGATTTATAAATCTTCATAAAAACTTTCCGCGCTTAATCATCTCGCGCTTTTCA
>CAYJRP010000066.1:0-4517 GCA_964372675.1 Candidatus Woesearchaeota archaeon
CAAGATAAAAAAAGAAAGAAAAAATAAGAAAATTAAAAATTTAATTAAACGCAGTTTACTGGCTCTGAAAGCACCTCACATACTTGGTTGCTTGCGGCAGTGCCTATTATAGCTGCTACGTTAAATTTGTCTCCGGATTGAATTATAGGGTTTACTATGGCCTGGGACTTTGATTCCAACTCCCCAGGCAGATTTGAAGTAACAGTTGTAGCAGTAGCAACTCCGGCTCTTGTAATAACCAACCTCACACCATACAATGGTGACTGGGAACCTGCACCTCGTTCGTACACTACTGATCCTCCAGCGACTGTGCAACTAACTGGCCTGACATCCACGTCAAAACAATCAGCAGCGCTGATGCCTTTCGCGCTTTTCTCAAGCGTTGGATTGACAACAGCCCATATGACTGCAACGCCGACAATTACCAAGAGTACAATGAGAACGTTTGCAACAATAGTGCTAACTCCTTTTTTAGAGTATATCATTTATTATCTTCATTGACCTCCTTTCTGCATTTTTATAGATTGGGTTATTTATAAACCATTCGATTGTCGGATGTCTATATGAAACTCCCTTAAGCACGATTAACCAGGATACATGTATAATACCAATTAAGTTGGGGTTTACTAATTGAACCTCCCTACGCCAGGAGTATAGGGCATCATATAGAATTAACAAATACAGAAATATTTTAGAAGCTCAAGGGCATTAAGATTTGATGCTCCTGTCCAAAGCGTTATATGCTAACTTAAAGCTTTACCCCCAAAGCAGACCTTGGGGCATTATGGACATGGGCAAATTTGACATGCCGGCTGGCCGAGGTCCCAGCACGGAACTAGCTTTTCATTGGCTTGACAAGCTATTCCGCCCGCTACGACAGGAGCGACTGTTGCAGAAATTGGGGCTGTTGGATTGTTTAGAACAATATTTATAATTCCCCCCAAGTTTGCGCTTGCGATATGCTCGGTAGCATACTCTTTTAGACCTGACAAATCTTTTCTCGGCTGATACTTAAATGCCGGAGTATGAATGTCGTAATCTATCAAATCTCCGGCAACTCTCTGCCCCGAGACTTCAAGAATGAATTTTGCTGTTTGCAGATCTCCGTGCCCTTGATTTCTTCTTATGATTGCCCAGGCGATTCCAGCGGGCAGGGGGGTTGTTGTAATCTGCGCAGGGTCTGGGATTTGCAGCCAGGTTCCTTCAATATTATAGCATCCAGCCGCTGCAACTCCGCAGGCAAGAACTTCCAAATCCAAAGTTAGACAGTCTTGGCTTGAGCCTTCGTTAATGTCTGAGACATTGCTTATTACAGCCCATAAAACCGTTGCCGCTATGATTGTGAGAAGCACTGTGAGCATTGTGCCGACAATAGTGCTGAGACCTCTTTTATTTTTCATAAATTGTTGATGATTTTATGGCTTATATACCTTTATTTCAATTGCTTATGTCAAAGTGTTTGACAAACCGCACACTTTAGTGTGCGGAACACTTTGAGCACAAGAAATTTGTTTACTATGGCAAATTTCTGTGCAGCAAATTGCCAACGAAAGCAATTTGCTTGCATCCAAAAGTCCCGAACAAACCTCAGCTTTTAAGCCAAGGTACACGCAAGGACTTTTTGATTTATAGATTAGATGCAGACATTATAATTTAGAGGACTCACTTGGTTAACGCAGCAGTTATTTGTTGGAGGATAATTGCAATATTGCTGTGGATATTGTGTTTGATCACATGGGCTTGTTGGCGAACATAGGGCTCCACTTAAGCTGCAAGTTCCGTCAGCATAATTGCATAAGTCGGACGGACTTGGCGGAAATGACGTGCCAGGAACCTGGCTGCAGCAAAACTTTTTCGGGGTTGCGGATGGATTAGATCCTTGTGGGATACAGGAAGTTAAATTCCAAGGATATTGGCAGCATTCGTCTTTATAACTTCCTGCTGGCGAGGGATTATATCCGAAAGCTGGGGGGTCATTTTCTGCTTCGCATTCTACTGGAGATGCGACAACTTGACAGGCCCCCTTTGCATTGCCTACCAACGCAGAAGCTTTAACTGTAAAAGGGTTGACGTTATTTTTAACCAGAATATTTAGAAAATTTTTGGATTGCAGCTCGATAAAATTTGAAGCGTCCTCATCAATAACAAAAGCTTTTTGGCCGACATCTTCAAAAACAAGCCTTACTTCTCTTAAATCTCCTTCTCCGGGATGTCTTTTTACTGTAACGTCTGCCTCATAAATAATTCCTCCGAAGAAATACTCGCAGAAAGGTCTTTTCATGCAGCTCAGCGGCTCTAATTGCAGATTCAAGCAATCACCTCCAAGCTGTCTTTCTCCTTTGCTAAAAGAGAAATTTGTGAAATACCATAAAACGCCCACTGCAACTATTGTGAGAAGCACTGTGAGCATTGTGCCGACAATAGTGCTGAGACCTCTTTTATTTTTCATAAATTGTTAATGATTTTATGGCTTATATACTTTTATTTTCAGTAACACCCCAAGGTCTGCCTTGTGGATGAAATAACCGGGTTGGATGTGATAATTTAAGTGATTTTAATTAATGATTATAATCTCTTTGGATAAAGATGCGAGGATTTGCGGTTGGTTAATCAGCTCTCTACAATTCTGTTTCGCAAATTTGTTACATATGCGCAAACCAGAATTCTCTTGCATCTTTGCGATCTCTGTCATACTTAACGAAGCCAAACCTTTCGAATTGAATTATGTCGCCTTTTTTTAGCTTTGAGATGCTTGACTCGGCAAGACCATTTATCCATTTTCCGTCAGGCATTAGAACTTTTGCAAGAACATTTTCAGAAACCCATTGCACTTTTGGAATCTTTTTATTGTCTACTGAAGTTACTTTTGATGTTTCACCTAAGTGTATATTAAATAAATGCAAAAGCCTGACTTCTTTTCCTTTGTTTGCCTCAAAGTCTTTCTTTGGAATATATATGCTGCTTCCTATTCGGATTTTTCTTATTTTTTCCGGCATATCTGGATGGATTGGAACTTCAATTTCTTTCTGAGTTACAGGAGTTTTAAGTTTTAATGGAATTGGATCCTCGACAAAATAGTATCTTAAAGCCCCCCGATCAATCATTTTTCTATTTATAGAATAGAGGGAATCAATTGGAACAGTAATGTCCTGCTTGTTTAATCCAATGCTTTTGACAAATTCTCTTATTGCTTCTGGACGAATCCCCCTTCTCTGAAGGCTTTGCAGGCTCCATGTTCTTGGATCATCCCAGCCGGCAAATTCTCCTGACAAAACTTCTTTCTGGGCTTTTGACTTTGACATTTTTGCTCCAAGGCCTTCTATGTTTATGAGTCCTGTGTGAATTAATTCTGGAGACTTCCACTTGAAAATATTCCAAATATATTTTTCCATGTCGCTTTCTATCATTAAATCGTTTCCTCGAATTACATGAGTAATGCCAAGCAAATGGTCATCAATTGCCCAAGTCATCTCAAGAGTTGGCCAGACCCTGTATTTTTTCCCAACTCTTGGATGCTGTCTGTCTGTAATTCTAAAAAGAACGCGGTCTCTGAATGCAGGATTGGGATGCTGCATGTCTGTTTTTATTCTTAAGACAGCTCCGCCTTCCTCTACCTTAGACATTTCTTTCCATCTTGCAAGCTGAATTCCTGGGGGATACTGCCGGCATGAGCATTCAGCGCCTTTCTCTCGATTTTCTCTTAGGGCTTCTGACTTGCAATAGCAGACATATGCTTTGTTTTTTTCAATTAGTTTTTTAGCATGCTCATAATAAATTTTTAGCCTGTCTGATTTGTAAATCACGGGCTTTTTATATTTCACATTTAACCACTGGAAACCTTCTTCAATTAAGTTGTAAGCTTCTTTTAACGCAGGTTTTTCTGCGCTGCCTATTGTGTCGTCCATTACTAACAATGTTTGCCCGCCATATTTTTCAGCGTATAAAGCGTTTAACAAATAAGTTTTTGCATTTCCGATGTGCAGCGCTCCTGACGGAAATGGCGCCAATCTGAAGACGGGCTTTTTTCCTTTTTCAATTCCTGGAAGCTCCGGCAATACTCCTTCTGACCTTTCTTCCCTGTGCTTGACTACTTTTTTCAATTTTTCAAATTCTTTTTCCCTTAAGTCTTGGGGCATTTCATTTACTCTTGAGACTATCTCGGAAATTTGAGGCAATATTTCCTTTATGTCTTTTTTATCCAAGCCGTGCTGGAAAAGTTTTGGCATGATTTTGCCTGCATCTGCCTTGCCAAACTCAAGGGCGTTTTGCAGGGCATAAGCCCAAATCTCTTTTGTCAGGTCTTCCATTTATTTAGATAACAGGTAAGATATTTAAAAGTGATTATTTGCCATTGCCACATTAACGAGATGCAACTTATAAAAGATTAATTGCTTCCGTCATTTATATCCTCAAAAAATACATGCTGAGATTTACAGAGGAAATTATTGATAATTATTTTTCATAACCCACTGAGATTATTTAACTCTCTACACATTCAGATAACAGGAATATATCTT
>CAYJRP010000067.1:0-4438 GCA_964372675.1 Candidatus Woesearchaeota archaeon
ATTAAGAAATTTAACTCTGACTGGCTTTCCCGATATTGTATACTTAAAGTCATCTTGTTTTAAATTATATTTATAGGGACAGCCATCAAAATCTAATTATTCATTGAATCTCTTAATTTACAGATAATAAAAATACAAATAATTATTTTTTAAATATTAGTAATAAGTCATATAAATGGTTCTGGGTAATTATTTATTACAAAAAAGAAGATAAGTTTATAGTACCGGCTTTCCCATAAACTAATAAAGAAAAGCAATTAATAAGATTTTCTGAATCTAACTTTGGAGGCAAGCTTCGGGTTCCAGATATAAGTGATTATCCCATCATCAGACATAACAATCTTGTTTACTTCTTCCAAATAATCTAAAATAGTTAAGAAAGTAGGCCACATAACTTTTCGCGGGAGCTTTTCCCAAACTTGCGTCTTCCTAATAGGACTATTTTGAGCAATAGCCAATTCAACCATCCTAACAGTGTCAAGAGTAGGAGACCTAAACAAGCGCGCAATTCTTCTTGTATCCCTAACTTCAATCCTTTGTGCCATATCTTACCTATCAGTTGATAGGTATATAAATCTTGCGAAAGATAACTTATTTAACCCCTAAAAATATCCAAGTTCATGGAACCCTATATCACAAAAACAAAGGGCCCTTGTGTTATCCTCGCAGGAGCAGGCACAGGCAAAACCTACAGCATTGTTGAGAAAGCGCTCTATCTAATCAAAAATATGATTTATGAGCCAGAAAGAATTGTTTGCCTTACCTTCTCAAACGAAGCAGTTAATACTTTAAGAGAAAGAATCCTGCCAGAAATATACAATGGAAGAGAGCCTATAATTAGAACATTTCACTCGTTTTGCGCTGACCTATTGAGAAAGCATGGGGAAAAAATTAGCATCAGCCCAAAGTTCAAAATCCTTCTGCCAGATGATGGAAAAATAATGCTCCATAAGTACTTTAAAATTCCTCCCGGGCTGTGCAACACATACATAAACGAAATAGGAACAGCAAAAGACTTGGGAATAACAACAGAGCAAGTAGAGTCTGGTGTAAGCAAGCCAAGCGCAGAAATAAGTGAATTATCAAGAAAGTTAGAAGACCTTAAGTTTATAGTAAACACTGCACACATAAGCAAAAAATCCATAGAAGAAAAAGAAATGCTCAAATCGAACAAAGATATTATTGAACAAGAACTTAAGTTGCGCAGGTTTATGCAGGCCTGGAAATCATACGAAAAAATAAAAAAGACAAAGGAGGCTCTGGACTATTCTGACCTTCACGATAAAGCACTAGAGTTATTAATAAAAAACCCTAAAATAGCAGATGAATTCCAGTACATAATTGTTGACGAATTTCAGGACACAAACAAAATCCAATGCCAGCTGCTTGAAAAGCTGGCAAAAAAAAGGAATATAACAATAGTAGGCGATCTAAACCAGTCAATATATCAATTCAGGGGCGCTTACAAAGACAACTTTGAGTATATAAAAAAGGCATTTAATATCACTTCTCAAGATATATTCAAGCTAGACAAGTCGCACAGGTCAACAAATAAAATCCTATGTGTGGCCCATAAATTAATAAAAAACAATTACAAAAATCCAGAAGAATGTTTTAAGGTTGAAAGCGCAAAAAATGAGCATGGGGAGAACGTTCAAGTTTATGAGCTGAAAAATGGCAAAGAAGAAGTAAGAAAGATAATTGAACTTGTCCGTTTGGAATTAATAAGGGGCGCACCATTAAGAGAAATCTGTGTAATCTTCAGAACTCATCAGCAATCAAATTTATTAAAAAAACAACTGGATGAAGAGGAAATCCCTTATGTAAGCGCAAATAAAAACCCTCTTTTGAAAACACAGGCGATAAAATCAATAATTTCTTATTTGACAATAGCGCAGAATCTAATTGAGCCTGCAAACAATGAGCATTACTCGTGGTGGAATTTAATCCGCGATGCGAAATTTGAAAAGCAGGATGAAGCAATTATTCTGCAGTATCTAAAAGCCAACTTAATTTCAGAGGACATTCCAGGAATATCAAAGCAGGCAAGAATAAAATTGCAAAGCATAAAAAAGATAATTTCAGGTGTAAAAGAGATTTCAGCTAGCCCAATAGATGAAATAATAAAAAAATTGTATGAGAACTTGGGCTTCCAAGCTTCGCCTGAAAAAAACAGCCAGGAAACTCTGCTGGCCTTGGGAAAGTTTTACGAAATCGCAAAAGAATTCAAAGAAACAGAAACCCAGGATTTAGGAAACTTCCTATACCACTTAAGCGCTATGGAAGCACTAGGAATAGAAATTGAAGCTCCAATTTTAGAAAAAGAAGGGATAAAAATAATGACAAACCATGCGACAAAAGGCCTTGAGTATACTGCAGTAATAATGTCAAGCATGGTTCAAAAAAAGTTCCCCATCGAAAAAATAAGCTCTGGAATTATAAAAGACAAAAGCAACATTCAGGATGCAGAAAGCCAAATATCGGAGGAGCGCCGTTTATGCTATGTGGGCTTTACAAGAGCAAAAAAAAGGCTTTACATTACATATGCAAAAGAATACGGCCAAAGAAAGTACGAGCCAAGCCAGTTCCTAAAGGAAATTAGCTATAAAAACAACCCTGAAATAGATTTCATAATAGACAATAAAGAAACCCTGAACAAGGCAAAAGAAAAACCATTGCCAGAAATAATAACAGCAGACAATTTAAGCACGCAGACCATGCGCTTCTCACCATCGTCATTACAGGCATTTGACGAATGCCAGAAAAAATATGAATACAAGTATATTTACAACATGCCTGAGCCAGCTCCACAATCATGGGAAGCAACAGCTATGGGTAATTTTGTCCATAGAGTTTTGGAAATAGGAGTGAAAAAGAATTGCAAAACAGCAAAAGAGTTTGAGGACTGCGCAAAACTGCTTCAAATGGAAGAATTCAAAGAAATAAATCTAGAAGAAGCAATTTCCTTAATCAAAGTATTCTTTGAAAGAAACAAAGATAAGTACAACGAAAACTCCAAAACAGAGCAAAGTCTATGGGCGAACCTTGAAGGCATCCAGTTCCACGGATTTGCCGACAGAATAGATATTAGTGATGGCGGGGAAATAACAATTATTGATTACAAAACAGGAAAAAGCGAAGTTAAGCCAAAATACAGAAACTGGCAGTTAGGCTTCTATGCGATAGCGGCAAGAAAATTCGGATATCCCAAAACCCTTATTCTTGAAATGCTCCAGAAAGAGCATCCCCTGGAGTTCACAATTGATAACAATGGAATAGCAAAAGAAGTCCATAACGCAAGAACGCAATTTTCTTTAGATGAAGTAAAACACGAGCTAGTAAGCACAGCCAAGCAAATCACAGAATGCATAAAAACAAATTCTTTCAAGCCATGCAATCCAGAAAAAAACTGCCAATTTTGTGAGGAATTTGTCTATCAGAAAAATAATTAAACAAGATACTTTAATTAAACTCATGAAAAAAATAAAAGTATGGAATAGAACAACAAACCCAATTGACTGCTATTTAGACAACTATGAAGGTTTAAATCCTGTCCAGCTAAAAGAAGTTGATATCTTATTATACAATGAACTTGTAAGAATAGAGGTTATAGTCCCTGTAGAAAGAATTGCACTTGAGGTTAGGTGGACTTACGAAAGGGAAGCGTCTCAAGCACTTTAAACGAAATCCTATTTTTTGTCTATTGACGTTTTGAAAAATATCCAACAAAAGCCTGCATTAAAAAATCTTGATATTGTGGAATATATCTCGCATATGTGCGTCTATCAGTAGAATCTTCACTAATCTCAAAACTACCAGGATACATTAAACAAAAATCCCTAACAATTTCAGTCGCTTCTCTTTCATCTTTAAAATTAACAACACCTGTTACAATTTGGTCGCTGGTATTTCCAGGTCCATCCATAACAGATGCCCCTTCCTCCCTTTTTTCAAAAGAAACATCCTGAACACAAACATCCAAACAAACTCTGGAAGGAGAACTTTCAAAACATTTTCTAAGAGTTGCCTTACGCCACATAAAATGAAATAACAAACACTCAATTTAAACATTATTACAATAAAGAACAAGATTAGATATATTAATAACCCCCTAAATAGATTAAAAATAGCATAATTATAACCTTAGCAATAATTATTATCAAAAAAACAATGTGCCACCGCACACTAAAGTGTGCGGTTTGATTGGCACTTGTTTTTTGGATGCTCGAAGTGTTCCACAGCCTAAAGGCTGTGGTTTCATCAAAAATATACTTGTTTTTGAATGTGCTCAAGAATCAGTTGATTCTTGACATGTGGAAACACTTCGACATAATAGTTTTATTTTATATATTAACAGCTAATTCAGTTCGCGCAAATTTAAATAACTAAATTATTTATCCAAATCAAACCTAACAGCAACTTCGTTTCCTTTAGAACT
>CAYJRP010000068.1:0-4422 GCA_964372675.1 Candidatus Woesearchaeota archaeon
TCCTCGGTATTCTTCCATTCTCCCCAGAAATTGAGGAAATTTTGCCAGCAGATCAATAAATTCTTCAGTCACGTTTCTGATTGTTCTTTCAACTTTTCCTTTGTCCTGCGGATAGTAGGGGTGCGCAAAAACAGCCTCGATGTTTTGCTCTTTGCACCATAATCTCCATTGCTCTCTAAACTGCCCTCCATTATCGCATAAAATCTTCATTGGTTTAATTCCTAACTTCTGCAATGCAGACGTTAATTCATTTGTCGTCGGACAATGGTCAAATAAAGTTAAGGCTAGAATATATCTGCTATAATCGTCGATGCAAACTGAAAGATAGTATTTCTTGCCCCCAAATCTAAATTCTTTCAAATCTATCTGCCACAATTCATTTGCATATTTTGCCCTGAAAAACTTCCATGCTTTCTTTCTTTTCCGACGGCAACCATTAATCCCCCATTTCTTGAGAATTTCATTTATTGCCTGCCTCGAGAGATTAACTCCTTGCACTTTTACCTCCATCTGCTCCAGCTCAAAATCTGGAGCACAGAATAATCTCTGTTGTATCCTTGCTGTTCCATATCCAAAATTATTTCTGAAGGCAATTATTGTTACTTCAGTTTCAACAGTTATCTTAAACTTATGATTTGCCCTCGGCAAATCACTTGCATAATGCAAATCTTGTTTTCCCCAGTACCAAATAGTCTTTCTGCTAACAGAAAAGCTTATCATCAAAAGCTTTTTAGGTATCTTTTGTCTTGCTAATTTGCCGAGTAATCGGCGCTGCTCTGGTTTTAATCTCACTGGTTTTATCAGAGCAGCTTTTCCTTTCACCTCCTTTTCCGGAAAAGCTGCATGAATTTAATTATGTCAGAGGATGAAATTTTTCTTCTTTTTATTGTCTATTTCTCATCCTCTAAGAGAGAGAAAAGAGAGAGAACCAAGAAATAGCCTTTGGTTTAAAAATCTGCCGATTCTCTCTGATTTTTGATAGAAATTTAGAATGTTACCATTTAAGGTTTACTTAACATATGGGGAGTTAAGTTCCGATAGTCAATTTGTCAATCCTGAAACCCATCAATCCCAATAACAAATCCCAGATTAATATGCTAATCCTAAAATATTATTGGCAAGGAAAATTTTACAGCATTGCCCAAAAATAAAGAACCAATAATATTTTAAGCCCACATAATCTAAAATAGCAATGGAATCAAAGACAAAAGGATATTTGTTTGCTATTCTTTCTCTCGCAGCGATAATAATAATTTTTAGCTATCTTAACATCAAAACATCTCCAGAAGCATCAATAGAATTATATTCTTGTGACACAATTCAATATAGCCCTGATAACAGCTTTAACGTAGTTTTTGTAGGAGACAAAGAAGAAGCGCAAGCATATGCGGAATTTATCAGACAAACGCCCCCCTACAACGAGTTTGAAGGATTTAACCTATTAAATGTTGAAAAATCTCCGAAATGCACGCGTTACAGGGAAATTGCGACATATTGCAACAATCCGGAAACATTGCAGTTGGCAGCATCTTGCCCATCTACAGACGTGATAGTAGCACTAAAGCAGGAAGATTCAAGCTCAATAAGGGCATCAGCCCACGAAGAAGTAATAAGTATTAATACTAAAGTCCCGCAAAAAGAAGTCTTTACGCATGAATTAGGGCACATTTTCGGACTTGCCGAAGAATATGAAGGCGTTGCTCTTCCAAGAAACCATCCTAACTGCAGAAGAAACCCAGAAGAATTTGATATAAACGATGGAACATTTGAAGGATGTTCTGAACCTAAGAATTATTTCCGCTCAGTAGAAAACGGCGTGATGAGGACTTTGTCAAGCAATTATTACGGGGTATTTAATCAGCGATGGATTACAGAAAAGTTAAAAGAAGAAATAGGAGAAGCTACAAGAATAACAGGAAGCCAAATATTGGAAGATAATCCCTGCGAGAGTCAGCAATATGTGGCTTATAGCGCAGCAACAGGAATATCAACAATCAATCCAGGATGCGTAACAGGAAACGGACTTGGCAATGCAAGATTTGAGATAACAGGCGGCGGGCAAGTAATTTATACAGACACATATGGTGCAGATATTTTCACAGACGAAGCATCTAGTGATGGGAGCCTCACAGGAGAAACCTACGACGGCACTAATGACTTAATCCTAACATTCCCATCTCCAGCACCAGGAGACAAAATAATAATTTATGATGAAAATAATCAAATTATCAAGCAAGCCTCATTAAAAGAGGCGGGAGCATTAGCATGCGCAACAACATTATAGGAAAAAAAGGAATTTCTGACATAGTCGGCGTGACAATGATAGTTTTGCTTACGATTGTTGCTTTGTCAGTAATGTGGAGCTATGTCGGCGGGATTACAGAAAATATAGAGTCTTTATCCCCTGTTCCAGACTGCTTGCAGCTAAGGTGGGATGTAAATGCCTGTCACAACGATTTAGTAAAAAAAGCAGAAGTAACAATAACTTCCAGAGATAGAATAGACGCTCTAACATTTATAAAATCAGAAGCGCAAGCAAGCACCAGATTTACATGCAATTCAGCCGAAAATTCTGCTCAATGCATCCCAGGGCAATGTATCCCCGGATTTACCGGCGGAAATACAATCTCAAAAACATTTTACGTCCCAGAAGAGTCCCCGGGCAAAGTAATTGTTTATGCAAACGCCTGCCAGCAGTTCGCGAAAGAAGTTGATACTTCAAGACTTTGCTAATCAAAGTTTTTTCAAAGCCAGCAAAACAATCAAAATAACACAGAGAAAAACAAAACCATAAATAACCCATGTCCTGACTTTCTGCTCTTTAGTTACTTCGCTTCGCTCATCAATCTTTTCATTTTTAGCAGGGGCATTCAGCACAATTTTCTTAGGCGCGGGAGCAGGCTGTTGAGCGAGCAAAGTATTAACCGGGGTAGTATTACTAGTTGTTGGGTTTTCAGAAGTATCTTGATCGTTGTTTTCTTCCTCGGTGCTTTCATCTTCATTGCCCCCACCTCCATTGTTGGAGTTGGAATTTCCGCTATTTCCGTTAACATTAATTGGCTGGCAAAAGCCATCATAAGCAGGAGGAGGTTCAACATCAAGCCTTAATCTGACGCATATCTCTGTCTCTCCGCTGAAATTGATAACTTTGTTTTGGAAAGAAGTCTGCCCGGGAAAAGCGCCATCAAGATAAATCCAGGGGTCTTTCCACTGCCCATTGTAATAAACTTCAGAGACTATGTTTCCCCTACCATACTTGCCTATTTCATTAGTAACAAATATCTTTACATCATAAATATCAGTAGTGCTTGCAGTAATAGAAACCTCAAATTCTTCATCTTCCGCAACTTCATCAGGAGAAGTAAAAGTAAAGTCGATGGCGGACGCATAAGGGAGCAAAAAGCTAATAGCCGTAAGAATCATAATAAGCCAAAAAGCCTTGAGAATCCCTGATAAATATTGAGTCTTTGTCATTGTTCCAGACACTTCCCCTGCCCCAATAAAATTCTGCATCGCCATCTTTTCCCTTCGCTGAATAAACTCTGAAGTTATGAGTTTTCACCTTATCAAGCTTGTAGCTTCTGGCGCTTTCATCCTTAAGAGTCCAGCCAGCAAAGTTGATACTGCAGTCATCCTCAATAATAACAAGCTCATCTTCCTTATTAACTTTTACATCCAAGCACCCATAGAATTCAGACTTTCTCCAAATCCCAAGTTCATTTTTCATTGCTTCTTGCTCTGCTTTTTTGAAATCATCCAACTCAGAATCATAAACAAGAAAAGCATGTGCAAATCCAAGTTCTACTAATTCAAGGTTAAGATAATTCTCTTGTCCATATAGTCTTCCAAGAGTTCTCCCATATTTCTCGATGCCGGCATTTTCCATTTCAACGCTCTGTTTTTCAAAATTTTTCAAAAAATTAGCGGCATCATTTGAAAAAGGCAGGCCTTTTTCAGGAGTATTAATATTAAGCAGCCTTATCTTTCTCCCATCTTCAAGTTCAACAGTATCGCCGTCAATAACTCGCGTAATTATGACCTTTTCTCTTTCAAATTCGGAAAAATCATAAAAAAACAGCCAGTTTCCGGCAATAACAAAAGTTATAATTAGTGCAACAAAAAACGCATATTTCTTTTCCATTTTTATTATTCCTAGCTAAGAAATATCAAGTTCTGCTTTATCTCCAATGTTCAATTCGATCTCATTTGCTCTCCCCCCGTTAATCTCCAAAACATACAAAGCCATTACACCGGGATTAATAAGCGTTAAATCCAAAGGCACAGCGTTCTCCTTAATAAAAACAATTTCTTTATCAGAATTAATCCAAATCATATCAAGAGGAATTAAAGTGTCTTTCATCCAAAAAGGATAAACTCCTTCACTTTCAAAGACAAAAAGCATCCCAGAATTTTCGCCAAGTT
>CAYJRP010000069.1:0-4408 GCA_964372675.1 Candidatus Woesearchaeota archaeon
ATGCTCCTGCCGGGATTTGAACCCGGGTTCCGGCCGCGAAAGGGCCGTGTCCTTGACCACTAGACTACAAGAGCAATATGAATAATTTGTAAAGTAAAAAGTGCCTTTTAAAAGTTTGCTAAAATTTATTTAGAAGGTAGAAGCTGTTCTGTCTATTTCCGGCGAGTACCCTGTTTTTTCTAGAGCCCTAACCTGCCTTGGAATCCAATCAACTAAACTGGTACCGCAAACAAGGATTCTACAATCCTGGGGTTTAGGAAGGTCTGCAGGAATTTGTTCTGGGTCTTTATCTACATTCCTATAAGGATGGCTTTCTTTAATTCTTAGGAGTTTTCTATAAGCAACTACGCCAGAAGCGATACGCAAATCATGTTCTTCTTTAAGCTCTGCCTCAGCAACAATAATATAAAGACTTTGCATAAAAATCAAGATAGTACTTGACTTATAAAGATTATTGTGATAAGATATTGTACACTAAACGTCACTTTTATTATTTAGACAATTCAAGAGGCGAGGATGTTATAACAATAATTTTGCTTAATAAGAGTTATTTTACATTCGATATTTTAATTATTGACAAACAAAGGTTTCAAAGTCAATGAAATGGCATATTATCTTATTTTTCTTCCAGATGACGATAAGGTTACAGCACCTTGTGATAATCCTATTAAAGCTTCTTCAAATTAAAGTAGCTGTCTTCCCATCTTCGAACCGCATGCTCATCCATCCGAGGTTTATTTCTTACAACACGTGGAACTTTCTTTCTATAAGCTAAGCCAAGAATCAAACCAAAGAAAATGCCTGACAAATGGGCAATATTTCCAACATTGCTTGGCACAAATAATCCAATCAAGTCTCCCACAACCCATAAAATTCCGGCTATGAATATGGGCATTGGCAGTCCAAAAGCCCAGACAACCAACAAGGGACGCACAATTATCAAAGCCCCGATAACCCCGAATATTGCGCCAGAAGCTCCAAGTGAAGAACCATAAAAGTTAACTGCAATTAAGTTAGCTAAAATTCCTGTAACAAAAAACACAATTAAAAACTTCTTTCCGCCAATCAAACTTTCAAGCATGCTCCCAAACAAAATCAAAGCAAATAAGTTATAAATAATATGTGAAACGCCTCCGTGTAAAAATATAGCCGTCACAAATCTCCAGGGCTGGATAAAAGAATCAGCATTAAGTAAAAAAGTGTCTGCAAATCCATCTAAAAAAACCTGCAAAAAGAAAACTGCGGTTATAAACAAGCTTAGCTTGAGCGAATAAAACCTGAATTTCCCCATAAAAGTTCAAAGGAGCAAATCTTTAAAAACCCATCTCAACACTAACTAATCATGCAACAAACATGGAGGGCTGTTCACAGCCTTAACTGAATCAAAACAAAGCAGTTTTCTTAGTTGCAACAATATTTCTTACCAAAATCCAAACATCTTTATATCAAATTCCTCTATAAAAGGAAAACTAAATAAATATGGCGGATGTAGTTTAATGGCAGAACGTGGACCTGTGGCGTCTAAGACGGGAGTTCGATTCTCCTCTTCCGCTTATCTTCTCAACATCGGAGGCAACGGCTATAATGACAGCTGATTCTATTCACTGTAAGAGAATATAATGAGAGAGATTTTAACAGCTTGGTTAAAGTTTACAAATCTGCATTCGCAGAACCTCCTTGGGACGAATTTACAAAATGCGCTATGTGTGGTGTAAACTATGGAATCGGAGAAACTGCAAACCCTCCAAAGCAATGTAAAAAATGCTCAAATCCTTTACGGCTAAAAGAGTTCTGGAGTACAGAAGAAATAAAATCAGACCTGGAATTTGCCTTTTCACAAAATGCTGCCATAGTTTTAATTGCGGAGTTAGATGAAATTGTCGGTTTCACATGGGGGTACCAAATTCCACTAAGTAAATTTCCATTTTTGAATGGCTTGGTCAATCAAGAAGCTAATTATATGGATGAGATAGCCGTAAATGGAAATATGAGAAAAAGAGGTATTGGAAAATTACTTGGGCAAACTTATATCGAAAGAATAAGAGTTGCTAACACTCCAGAGATTATTTTAAGAACAGACGAAAGAAATAGCTCGTCAATGGCATTATTCCAAAGTCTTGGATTTGAAAATATGCATATCTTAGACCCAGATTACGATTATAGAGTTTATCTAAGGAGAGAACTATGAGGTCCAACATAAAAGTTATAGAAAAAGTGGGAGCAAAGCCAGGCAAGACCCTTGTCGTACTTGCAGGCATACATGGCAATGAAATTTGTGGGGTAAGGGCATTTGATAGCTTAATTAAGAAGTTAAAAGTTGAATCGGGCAAAGTGTATTTTATTTATGCAAATTTAGAGGCAATAAGGAAAAATAAAAGATTTATTGATTACAACCTCAATAGATTATTCAGAAAAACCCTCCCTAAAGAGTCATTTGGAAGCTTAGAAGCTAAAACAGCTAAAGAAATTACTCCTTATCTTAAAAAAGCCGATGTGGTACTGGATATACATGCCAGCTTCACGCCAAAGTCATCTCCTTTTGTGATTTGTGATGAAAAATGGATTAGAATATCAAATATTTTTAATGCTAAAATAGCTTCTTTCAACTGGGATGAGTTTGAGCCAGGTTCAACAGATTATTATATGAACAAGCAAGGAAAACCAGGATTTTGTTACGAATGCGGTTTCCTAAAAGACCCCACCTCTACAGATAAGGCAAAGCAAGCAATAATACAATTCCTAATTTACTATAAGTGCCTCTCTGGGAAATTAATCTTAAGGAAAAATCAAAGAATAATGAAAATCACCGGATTATACAAAAATAGCACTCAAAAATTCATTAGAACAAGAAAATTCAGAGATTTTGAGAAATTAAAAAGAAAGACTCTTGTTGGAAAAGACGGGATAAAAAGAGTTTGCGCGGAAAAGGGGCAATCGATATTATTTGTAAGAAATGCTGAAAGAATTGGGGAAGAGTGTTTCTTAACTGCCCAAGAGATAAATAATCCAAAGGTTAATAAAACTCGGAGTTTTTTGAGGAGGGAGAAATAAAATGGTATTTTACAACCCAGAAACAGTAAAAGGATTCCAGGACTATCTTCCTCCGGAATCCCAGAAAAGAGAGAAAATCAAAGAGATTACAAAGAGATACTTTGAGCTCTATGGCTTCTTGCCTATAGAAACACCCCTAATAGAATTTGAAGAGCTAATGCGTTCTGAGTCTATAGATGAAGAAGATGAAGCTGTTAGAGACAGGTTTAGACTAAGAGACAGGGCAAATAGGAATCTAGGTATTCGCTATGAATTCACATTTCAACTAGCTAGAATCTTTAAACAATATCCTAATCTAAAACTGCCTTTTAGAAGATATCAAATAGGGGAGAACTTCAGAGACGAACCAATCCGTGTTGGAAGAACAAGACAATTTACTCAATGCGATATAGACGTTATCGGAGATGCCTCAATAAATGCAGACGCTGAATGTATCTCTGTAATGTATGACATTCTTAGTGAACTAGGAATAAAAGAGTTTGAAATAAAAGTAAACAATAGAAAACTCCTTAATGCAATAATTGAATCTGTCCAAATACAAAATAAAAAACAAGTAATGCGTGAAATCGATAAATTAGACAAAATGGGAGAAGATGAGGTAAAAATGAACCTAAGAAAACTGGCGGATACTAATCAAATTCTAAGTCTGTTCAAGTTAATGGAAAAGGGCATCTCCTTTTTTGTAGAAAATGCCTTTGAAGGAGCTAAAGAAATAGAAGAACTTATGCAAATCTGTAAACTATATGGAATAAAATTAAAATTCAATCCTTGGATGATAAGGGGCTTTGACTATTATACAGGCAACGTCTTTGAGTTTGCTAATGGAAAGACTTCGCTAATGGGGGGAGGAAGATATGATAAATTAGTGGGAAAATTTGTAGGAAAAGAAATTCCTGCTGTGGGAATTTCATTTAGTATAGAGAGTTTGATGGGTTTATGTCAAGCAGATTTAGAAAAATTAAAAGTAAAAAACACAAAAGCAGTCTTAATCTCAATAGAAAAAGACAAAGAAACACTGAAAATAGCAAAAAACTTCCGCAAAGAAGGCGTTTCGTGCATAACCTCGTTTGACAAAATAGGCAAAGCCCTCGAGTATGCAAACGCCTATCAAATTCCCTACGCAATCTTCATCGGAGATGATGAGTTAAAGCAGAAAAAGCTAAAACTCCGAGACATGAAAACCGGCGAAGAAAAACTCCTAACAGAAAAGTCAATTATTTCTAAACTTAAAAAGTAAGATATTTGAAGAAACAAAAATCAAATTAAAAATAGAGGTTGGAGAGTTTCTGAAAATTATTAGGAAATATGGCCAAAAACAATTTGGATGCACTGACCATACATTTTTTAGATTAAGCAA
>CAYJRP010000070.1:0-4339 GCA_964372675.1 Candidatus Woesearchaeota archaeon
TAATTGCTTATTCCAATAACTTGGCAATGATGTCCTTTATCTGCTGTTCCTCCACATTTTTCTTTTACAATTAACTCCAAATCATTTGAAGGCACTAAGGGAGCCAGATTATCTCTTAAAAATAATTCTGTTCTTTTATAATCCGGGTCATAAATTACTTCAGAAATATTTTGAGGGTTAAGAATTTCAAATGCTTTATTTAGCAAGGATTGTCTTTCTTGATAATTCAAGGTCTCGCTGGTTATTTTAACAGATAGCTGTTCTTCAGAGGCCTTACTTCCCGCAGTTCTAGTCATGAAATATCCTGCTCCGAGCAAAGCCAATAGTGTTGCAAATATTACTGGTTTTGTTGATTTTTTCATAGGTTTTGGAGATTTCAGGGTTTATAAATATACTCTTTAGTGGTAACATTAGAAAGGTTTAAATACTTAAAATGATGGGGATTTTTATGGAATATAAGTTTGCTAATAGGGATGACGAGGATTTTGAAAGGCAAAGTGATTGTGTTTATGTTACTAGGAGTTTTGTTAAGAATGATGGCTCTCGTGCGTCTAAACTAAATAAAGGACTTGAGGGACTTTTAGTGCTTTTGAAGCGGGCTGGAAGATTCAGTGAGAATATTCATGAGGATACTGAAGCAAAAGCTGAATGGTTAGTTGCAGTATCTCCCAAGAAATTTGGTTCAGGCGGCGTGCAAGACTTAAAAGCCAAGGGGTACAATGATGCCCAAATAGGGAATCTCTTCAATAAGACTTATGATTGGCTAGAAACTAAAACTTCAAAGAGAGAATACTAATTTTTATTAACGCATTCTTCTTTGAAAAGCAATGGGTTTGCAAATAGGAGATTTAGTTGTTCGAAAGGAAGTGACTTTTTCAGAGCTGAAAGGCAAAACAATTGCTATTGACGCTTTTAATGCTATTTATCAGTTCTTGACTTCTGTCAGGCAGCCTGATGGAACTCCGCTTATGGATTCTCAGAGAAGAGTTACCTCACATTTATCTGGTTTGTTTTATAGGAATGTTAATTTAATGGCTGAAGGCATAAAACTCATTTATGTTTTTGATGGTGAGTATAATGTGCTTAAAGGCAAGACGCATGAAATAAGGCAGGAAGCTAAAGACAATGCAGAAATTAAATTTAGGACAGCTCTTGAAGAGGAAGACACAGAAGCAATGGGTAAGTACGCTCGCGGTTTTACTAAATTGGACAACGAGATGATTGCTGAAAGCAAAGAATTGCTTGAAGCAATGGGCATTGCTGTTGTGCAGGCACCTAGCGAGGGAGAGATGCAGGCTGCTGAAATCGTTAAGTCTGGGCAGGCTTATGCTGTCGGCTCACAGGATTACGATGCTATTGTTGTTGGTTCTCCTCGGTTGATACAAAATTTAACTTTATCTAGAAAAAGAAAAGTTGCAAGCGGGAGCTTTATTTATATTGCTCCTGAAATGATTGAATACGAGCAGGTAATTAATCAGCTTGGAATTACTGCCGACCAACTGATTTGCCTCGCAATTCTTGTGGGAACCGATTTTAATCCGGGAGGCGTGAAAGGTATTGGACCTAAGAAAGCGTTTGATCTTGTTCGCAGGAAGAAGTATCCTGTTTCAATATTTGCCGAGATCGAAGAAAGGTTTGGAGACGTCGGATTTAATTGGCGGGAGGTCTTTGAAATTTTCAAGAAACCTGACGTAAATAAAGTGAGAATTGAATTTCCGAAATTGGATGAAAAAAAAGTCAAGGAAATTTTAGTTGAAAGACATGAATTTTCTTTGGATAGAATTGAGAACGGACTTGGAAAACTGAAGAATGTCAAGAAAGAATCAAGTCAGAAGAAGTTGTTTTAAAATCACCATTATTTAATTGTAAGAATTATTTTTATACTGGACTTTCTTACGATTTTTATGGAGCATCAAATTGGAGATGAGAAGATAGAGCAGAATATACAAAGATTGGACATCTTTCTTTTTCATACATTGGGCTGTGGTAAAGAAGATGTAAAAAAGATAATCTCTGGATTATTAAAGAAGAGGGAAATGGATTTGACAACAGATGAATTGTGAAAATTAGGTGTTAAGTCATCTGTCTTATCTTCGTTAAGATAAGTGTCTTAACTTAGGGAAAAGTATTTAAAGTCATTTGTCTTAAATTAGTTAAGTCCTTTGTCTTAAGATGAAAGAAAAAAAACAAGATATTATTAAAGAAGTCTTAGATGAGATAGAAGCTTCTTTGAAAGATCCTAATGGGGTTGTTTCTCATCAGCGCAGGCTGGCCTTTGCATTGTCTTTAGGAGCTTCCAGCCTTTTAGAAGGCTATTTAGAAAAAAAGAAAATTCTTAAACCTGGAGCAAAAATAAACCATCAATGGCTGAAAAAAAAGAAAGAAAATGTTAAAAAGTTAATATCTACCCAGACAGTTTCTATATTAGAGCACAAAGAAATTGATAAGATACTTGATTTAGCGTATGATATTGAAAAAGATAGAAATGAATTATCCTACGGGAAACCCGCAAGCGAAGATACACTTAAGGAGAAGATAGACATTTTCCTTAAACTAAAAAAGGAGATTAATGAAAATGAATAATTGCATAGCTTATGCTCATTCTTTTGCTTCTTTTCTACTTGAAAAGATTAACGCCGAGCTAATTAATAAAATTGTCTTATTCGGAAGCACGGCTAAAGGAGATGCAACCAAGGAAAGTGATATAGACATTTTTGTAGAACTAAAAAAGAAAAACAAAAAGCTAGAAGCAAAGATTAGAAGATTGTCAGAAGAATTTTACAAAACTCCCAGCGCATTATTGTTCAGGACGCGTGGAATTGATAATGTCATAAATACTATTGCAGGAAGGCTTGATGATTGGCCTGATTTGAGAAAAAGCATTGAAGGAACAGGAATTTTACTATATGGTTATTACATTGCTGTGGGTCTTAGTGGAAAAAAGCACATTTTAATATCTTGGGATAAAATAGGCAAGAATAGGGGCGCCTTTCTAAATAAGCTATATGGTTTTACAGCTAAAGGAAAACATTACAAAGGATTGATTGAAGAATTGAATGGGAAAAAAATAGGAAAAAGCAGTATAATGATGCCTATTGAAACTCATAAAGAAATTATAGTCCTCTTAAAGCACTATAAGGTTAATGCCGAAGCTATTGAAGTTTGGTATGAAGGTTAAGAACGTTAAGAAAGAATCTAGTCAGAAGAAGTTGTTTTAGATCTCAGGATACTTTTCTTTTTTTTCTAAGACGCTTTCAACATCTTTCTCTTTTATGGTTCTTCTTCCTTCAATGATTGATTTCTCTTTTAGTCTGCCTGCGAGGTCTTCCACCATTTTTGTTATAGACTTTTCTATCTTTGTTAATGCTTTAGGGTTCAGTCTACTTATCCCATTTTCCTTTAGTAATTCTCTAAGGTATTTTTCCTTAATTAGCAAGCTGGTTTTTTTCTTATTCTTTTCCATTTTTTGTTAGTGGATTAAGATATATGACTTCTTGAAAGCTACATTTTGGTTTATTAAGAACTTCTCGATTAAATACTCACTTTCTGGAGGGATAGTAAATACACTATTAGATATAAAGTTTCCATTGCTTTCTTTTACCAATCCAGAATTCTTGCCTTTGCCCCTCAAGATATTTACTATTTTGACTTTTTGCGAGTTAGCTAGGTTCTTTAAATTGTAATTAAATAAAACTTCTGGCTTAAATCTGAAAGTTTCTGCAAACATTTTATTGTTTTTTAGACTGTAGCCTTCCCTTAGAAGGGTTGTTATTAATGTTGGGGGGTTTTGAAAAAACTCCTTTGGTTTGATTGCAGATATGTGAAAACCCTCGATTCTTGGAATAGACTCGTTTTCTGTTATGGCAGCGATGTCAATGTCGTTTGGAGATGCTTTTCCCTTTATTGAGGAGCCGAATAAAATTATATCTATTATTTCTTTGTCTTTTAGTAGAGATTTTAGCTTATTTTTTATCTGAAACAAGAGTTTTGAGTTCATAAGTAAAATGCTTTAAGGGTAAAGCATCCTCCTTTTTGAGCCTTAAATTATAAGATTTTCGGTACTTTTTGAATAAGTCTAGTATTTTCTTATAAATTTCAGGAAAGTACTTTTCTAGCAGTTGGAATCTCTCATTGTGGTTTTTTGGAAAGAGCCTAATTTCTCTATAGATTAGATAGTCGCAAAAGTTAGAAGCGGCTTTGAAAAAGTCAGGTGATGCCGCATTCCATCTTCGCTTTTTCAGGTTGTCTTCAGCAGAAGCTAAAAACTCCAGGGCATTTTGCATTATCTCTTCCATTAATCTATTAGTTAATTATTGGATTTATAAGCTTTTTGGTTAAT
>CAYJRP010000071.1:0-4201 GCA_964372675.1 Candidatus Woesearchaeota archaeon
AATATTTGGAATTGGATCAAATTTAAGATTTCCGCTTACTTTTTCTACGAAGCTGTCAACTTGAGAAGGTTCTGCAAACTCATTCAGGTTGCGATACATTCCAATGGATTTCATAAAATTTATTATTGGCTGATAAGATGGAGGACTTAGTGGTTCCAATATTTCTGAAACTTTGTCAAATTTTTCTTTTGCGTGAGGATAGACTCTTTTTAGCCAAGCAGGATAGAGTGTTGCTGTGCCTGCTGCATGAGGCATATCTACAACAGAGCCCATTGCCTGCTGCAACCTATGAGGAAGGCAAGTGCCTGTATTTGCTATGTTAATGCCTGCCATTAATGATGCAAGAGACATTTTTTCTCTGGCTACTCTATCTGAACCAGATTCAATTGCTATAGGTAAATAATCAGATATATACTTTAAAGCTTCTAAAGAAATTGCATCGGTAATTGGTGTTGAACTATTTGAAACATAAGTTTCAACTGCATGAGTGAAAGCGTCAAAGCCAGTTATTCTTGTTAATTCTTGTGGCATGCTGTAAGTTAACTCTGGGTCAACTAAAGCAACTTTAGGGAATACTGCAGAACCTCGCACACCTGACTTAAGGCCTTTGTGAGTATCTGTAATTATTGCGCCTTTTGTCACTTCTGCTCCTGTGCCTGATGTAGTTGGAATAGCTATTACTGGCAATGACCTAAGGTTTATATCAATGGCACTTCCGCCAATAAGCTCTCTGCAAGTTGAATAGCCAAGGCATGCTGAAATTGCTTTTGCTGAGTCCAAGACACTTCCGCCGCCTAAACCAATTATCATATTGTAATTGCTTCTTGTGATGCGATGCATTGCTTCGTCAACATCATCTGATAGAGGGTTTGGCAAAATGCGAGCGAAAACAACACTTTCAATTCCTGCAGATTTAAGGCTATCAACTACTTTTTCTAATGAGCCATTCTCACTTGTTGATTTTCTTCCTGTGACAATAAAAGCCTTGTTCCCATATTGCTTTGCTATTGAACCTAATTCTTGCACTCTACCATTGCCAAAAACAACTTTTACAGGGCTTAAAAACTCAAAGTTCATATTTGGAGAATAAAGGAAACCTTTATAAGATTTATTATGGTGGCTTGTCTCTATGAATTTAACAGGCATACACAGGTTTTCAGATAAAAAAGTAAGTTCTGGAGAAAGATACATTTTTTCTGCTGCTTTTGATGTAAAGCATGATTTGAAAAGCACTGAGAGAATTGACCAGGAAATCCCTGACATAAAGAGAATATCTGATAACGGGGGCATTACCTTACTTCTGTCTCATCAAGGAAGGCAGGAATATGGGGATGTAAGACATCTAGACTTTGTCGCCAGTTATTTGTCAGGAAAACTTGGCAAGGGCGTGCATTACTTTCCTTCTAACCATGACTCTGATGCAAGGGAATTTGCCTGTACATTGAAGCCTGGAGAAATAGCTTTACTTGGGAACACAAGATTTCATCCTGGGGAAACGCAAAACGACCCCGAATTAGCGAAGCAATTTTCAGAACTAGGAGATTTTGTTATTGTTGGTGGATTTACAAAGGCGCACAGAGCTCATGCCTCAAATTATGGGATTCTTGATTATTTGCCGGGATTTTTGGCAAACAGCTGCATAGAGCAAATAGAGCTTCTTTCGCCATGGCAGGGAGAAAGAGAAGAGCATTCTGTGGCAGTCTTAGGAGGATTAAAGAAAGAAAAAATAAAGGCTGTTGAAGGCTTTGCGCGAAATTATGATTATGTTATTCCCGGGGGAATAGTATTAAACACTGCGTTAAAGACTCTTGGCTATAAGATAGGAGACTCTGTCATAACTGATTCTGGAAAAAGCTACGAGCCAGACATGGAAAAGGTATTGAAGAGTTATGCTGATAAAATTTACATTCCATCTCTAGTCAGGATTGCAAGAAAAACAGACAATGGGTTTGAAGAAGCAACGTGGATTGACATTAAAAAAGGTATGCCAAATGGATTTTCTATTGTGGATTTTAACTTAGAGGAAAATGCATTAAAGAATCTAGAAAGGGCTGTTAGTGAAAAAGGCAGAATCTTAGTTGCAGGCACCCCTGGAATTTACGCCGCAGGATTTGATCAGGCGACAGACCACTTAATGAGCTATGTGAACTCTAGCAGAGTAAAAAGCATACTTTTGGGAGGAGATACGACTAACGAAATACCTTTCTCTAGGACTAAGTCTACTGGCGGAGGAAGTGCATTGGAATATCTTTGCTCTGGAAAACTAGCTGTTTGCGAAGCGTTGCGGAAAAATAGTGAAAGATTTCCTATAGCATAATTTATAAATTGACTTTTAATACTTCAGTCATGGGCAAGATAAAAACAGCCATAAGAATTGTAAAAACTTACAAGAATTGGCCGGCTTATTTCAGCGATTATTACAAAATCTCTAAAAGAAATGGAGTTGTTTACAAATTGAGAAACGGAATTAAGTATAAAGCAAGACCTTGGACAAGCGACAGAACAATAATTAATGAGACTTGGGTGCACAAGATTTACACTCCTAAAAATTTTGAGATAAAAGAAAACGATGTTGTTGTTGATATTGGAGCGCATATAGGATTTTTTTCTATTTTTGCATCCACTCTCGCAAGAAATGGCAAAGTATTTTCATTTGAGCCAATGCCTGAAAATTTTATGCTCTTGAGTGAGAACATTGCAATGAACAATATCAGGAATATTGCTGCATTTAACCAGGCTGTTGGCGCAAAAGACGGCAAACAAGAGATATTCTTATCTGAGCACAACACAGGAGGACATTCTTTCTTTCACACTAAAAAGAACTCGGAAAAGACTATTACTGTGCCTGTTGTATCATTGAAATCTTTCATGAAAAGCCATAATCTAAATGCAATAGACTTCCTGAAAATGGATTGTGAGGGTGCTGAATACCAGATTTTGTTCAACTTATCCAGAGAAACACTTCAAAAAATAAAAAAGATAAGCATGGAATTTCACAATATCGACGATAAAAATAATGCAGAAGCCTTAAAAACCTACTTGGAGAAAAATGGGTTTAAAGTAATGCTTCAGAACGACAGCAGGCGAATGCTTTATGCCTATAGATGAGTTTTAAAAATTTGAATTAATGCTCAAGTCTTCAGAGGGGTTAATCTATCCGACCAATGAATATTTTGCTAACTCTCTTATTTATTCTTTTATTTGACTTCCTGGAAATCCGCTATTTTTATAAACTGCCTGCAACCAGTAAAAACATGCAACTTAGCTCGCAACATGGAATAAAGATAGTAAAAGATAAATTAGCTTCATTAGGCGTGCCACAAGAAGATTCTATTGTTGCTGCTGAAGTTCTTATTGAGGCAGAGCTGCGCGGAGACCCTTCTCATGGTATATCATGCCTGCCAACAATTTTAAAATCAATCAAAAAAGGAGATATTGTGCCTGCTAAGAAGCCTAAGGTAATAAAGGAAAATAGTGCAATAACTGTAATTGATGGAGAGAATGTTTTAGGTCCTGTTTCTGGAGTGCATGCTGTAAAGATTGCGATGGAAAAAGCAAAAGAACATGGAATAGCTGCAGTAAGCATAAGAAAGTCTCATCATTTATTCACTTTAGGATATTACACTAAATTAGCTGCTATGAATAATTTTATTGGGATACTAACAACAAGCACTGCGCCTGCCATTGCTTTTCCGGGAACTTTAGAAAAGATACTTGGAACAAACCCTTTCTCGATAGCATTGCCTTCTGAAAAAGTGCCTGTTGTGATGGATATGTCGTCTACAAATGTTGCAAGAGGAAAAATAAAGGAAGCTGCAAAAAAAGGAGCTAAAATTCCAACAAATTGGGCATTAGATAAAAATGGAAATCCTACAGATGACCCTAGCAAGGCACTAGAAGGATTTTTACAGCCTCTCGGCGGATACAAAGGATTTGCGCTTGCTTTGGTAATAGATATTTTATCAGGAATATTATCAGAAAGCGCATCAGGAAAAGAAGTTTTTGGAACAAGCATGCACGCAAATGATGAAAACAAAAAAACAGCTTACAAAGGAGATTTATTTATAGCAATTGACATATCTAAGTTTACTAATTTAGGCTTATTCAAATCCCGAGTGACTCGTTTAACCGAAGAAATAAAAAACTTAAAAACAATTGATGGCTCGCAAGTTTATATTCCTGGAGAAAGAGCGCATAAAAA
>CAYJRP010000072.1:0-4117 GCA_964372675.1 Candidatus Woesearchaeota archaeon
GCCCTGTATACAAGAATCTATCCTCTGTTCCCCCAGTCAATACTTTACCAAAAGGAAGATAACTAATATCTTTAACAATAGCCCCACTCTCATTCGTAACTAATGTTGTTGAACCTAGATGATCGGGATGATAAAAGAACTTCTTTCCATCTTGATTAATTTTAGCTATTAATTTGTCGTAGAGGTAAATATATGTTTCGTTGTAAATTGTTCCATTCGTAATTCTCGTATGCACAAACTCTTTGAAAGGATAATACGTTGTGGCATTGTTCTTCTGGCTGTCGATGTTGTATGCTATTTTCTTTATTCTTTGATGGTCAGGGGTGTAGAAATATCTTGCTATCGGCTGATTTGTTGCCGAGTCATTAATTTCTACTAAGTCATTTCTGCTGTCATAGGTAAACGTTTTACCAAAGCCGCTTATTAGATTGCCATTAGCGTCATAATCTAAGTTGTAAGATTCATAGCTGTGGTTTACTATTAAAACAGGTCTTCTGCTAATGTTTGTGTTATCTTTTGATCCAAGGCTTACGTATGCAAATGTTGTGGTGTATAGACCCGTGCTGAATGCGTCAGATGCAAGAGAGTTTTGAAGATCAGTTGCACCCTGTTGATTTAATGTAAAATTCCTTATCCCGCTAGAGTACCTGCTCTCATTGTAAAGAGTTCCATTTCTCATATCTGAGTAAAAATTACAATTCCCCTGGCAGCTGGATGTCTGATCAGCATACCAGCTGCTATTCTTTTCCATAGGGGTGGCTCTTATAGTGGCGTTAGTATCGCGCACCATTATATCTGCAGCAGCCTCTTTTTGCATATAATTAAATGAATAGACAACTTATAAAAATATGCTTTCGTTAATTTCTCTTGCAAGACCAAGTCCGGTCCATCAGCCTGTTAGCTGTTTCCAAATTGTCAAGCTTGGCATGGTCATAGACTTCTTTCGGAGGATTATAATCAACAAACTCTGTTCTTGCGTGGAGCATTCTTTTATTCGCAAAAACAACTTGCTGTCCTGGCTCAAGTCGGGCTCTAAACTGCAAATCAGATTGCGCAAATAAACTATCTAGGTATTGTATTCCTCTTTCTTGTTCGGTAGTTAAAGGCTGTTTCGCCATCTTATGCCCTTCTCTTATGTAATAGTCAAGGAATCGCAATCTTATTCCTCCATCATCCAGGCCAATTATCGGCGCTTTAACATAATTCTTCTCATCATCTGAGGCTACACCTCTACGATGAAATAAAAAGTCTTTGCTTAATGTTCCGATCATCCATGGAGCATTTTCAAGAAGATTATTGTATATAGAATCAGCGCTTACTAAAATATTCTCTCCTCCAACTAATGAATCACTTACACAACGCAAACATAAATAATCTGGATCATTAAGAAGCTGGACAGCATCAGTGTGTGGCGAGTTTCCTTCTCTAGTAACATGGTATCTTGCTCCTTTGCTCATGCTTAAGTTATCGCCCATATTAAATATTTCAATAAGGCGACTTCCCTCTTCGTCCTGCACTCTTGTCTCACCAAAAGCATTATCAACAAGCCACGAAGCAACCCTGCTTTGATGAATGTTAAGTCCATCCCATCTTGGAAACACAACAAAACCTATTCCTGAATCAACTTGTGGTCTGACTTTTTCTATTTCTTCAGTCAGACTTGGTAATTTACCAGAATCATATCCGACTTTTTCTATTTCTGCCCTCGTTAACGGGCACGAGCTTACTTGTCCTTTAACATAATTAACTACCTCATTCTGCGTTTTCTCTGAAAAAGAATGCACAATGCCTGAGAAATCACTGCGTTTATCCCACGCCCTTGCACTCACAATTGGCACTGTAGGAAATCCGCGAGGAATAGTTGTTTCCATCTTATTTTCTCCCACATCATTAAAATATTGCTCTTTTTAATTATTTAGGTATAAGAATAATCATATCTTAATTTACCAATTGCATTTTCATTACAATTTGCCTGCCGACTTTATGCTTTAATGTTTTGCCTTCAACTATCTTAAATCCTTCTTCATGCAAAATCTTTTTCATTTCTGGCAAAGAGTATTGATATATTACATACCCTGTTGTCTTGAATATCTTTTGGTAAAAAAATGCTACAAATCTTCGCATGTTGCTTTTTTCTTCCATGTCAAAAATTAGAAATCCTTGCGGTTTAAGCACCCTCTTGACTTCACAAAGGGCTTTTCTCAAGTCCTCTTCATTAAGATGGTTCCATACTCTCATTGTCACGACTTTGTCAAAAGACTTGTTTTTGAAGGGCATTTCAAACATGTCTGTGTGCATGCATATTGCAAGCGGATTTTTCTTTTTTGTTATTTCCAGCATGCCTTCAGAAGTGTCTATCGCAGTTACTCTTCCCAAATATTTTGTCAGGAATCCGGAGCTGCATCCAAGTTCAAGCACTTTTTCACCTTCTTTCTTGTCTATTAAATCAAGGAAATGCTTTAACTCCAAGGCTCTTTTTCTTCTTCTGTATTCAGTGGCTTCTCTTTGATTATCATAAGTTCCTGTAACGTGCTTTTGCCTGTAATATTCTGCAAACTTTTGAGTATCCTGGCTTTTCATTTTCCAACTAAAAGAAAAGGCATTTTAAACATTTCTATGTTTTTTGGGAGAATTATTATTTAAAAAATCTTCAGATGGGAGATTCACCCCACTCCCCACCCAACAACTATTCTAATCTTCATAGACATATTTGTTAATTCCCTTATAATTTATAGAAAGCATAAGATAATTAAACCTAAAAAATAAGGTTTTGTCATGGATAAAGAGAAAGTGAAAATCTGGCTAAAGGACAAATACAAATTATCTTTTATTCTAATATTGGCATTTGGGGTGGTTATTCGCTTAGTTCATTTTTTTATTACTAAAGGCCAGCCATTATGGTGGGATGAAGCAGACTACATGGCTTATGCAAAGAATATCGCAGGCTTAAATATTGACTGGATTATAGCAACAAAGCATAATTCTCTCTATCCTTATTTGGCCGCTGCAATATTCAAAATAGGTTTCGGCGAATTAATGGTGAAATTCCTCCTGCAGACAATTCCTTCAATACTCTCTATCGTTCTGGTATACTTTTTGGCTAACGAAATGTACAAAGACAAAAGGATAGGAGTCATAGCTTCTTTTTTGATGGCTATTTTTTGGGTTAGTCTGTTCAACACTTCAAGGTTTCATGTAGATATTCCTGGCTTGTTTTTCGGGCTTTTAGCACTATATGTTTTTTGGAAAGGATTTGAGAAAAAGGAAAAAATCTTTGGCAAAATAGACGCAAAATGGGCCATCCCCCTAGTGGCGTTTTTCGCAGTGCTATCTTATTCGATTAGAAGAGGTTATTTCTTATTCGGATTTTTTATAGTGGCATATCTTCTTCTAACAAGGAATTGGAAGGAGCTGGCAAAAGACAAGCAGAACTGGCTTGGCTTGATTTTAGGCCTGGCGCTGGTATTTTTCGTTGAGAAAGTGATATTTATCTCTGCAATCGGAGAAGTCGGAGGAGAGTATTTCCACGAAGAACTCCCAATAAATTTCCTTCCATTAACGATTTTCAGGCATTTCTTCAAGCTTGGAAGCTTTGCAAGCTCTATTCTTTTTTATTTATTTTGGTTGGGATTTATTTTAATACTGGGCAAAATATTCTTGTCCTTCGGCTACATTAAAAAAAATGACATCGCGAAATCACACTTATTTAACATATTAGTTATAGCAATAACTCTAGCATTCTTCATAGTAGTCTTAAGAAGCCCACCGGGCCCAGGAAACACATTGCAGGACGAGCCCAGATGGTATCTGCCTTTGGCCTTTTCAGCGTTTATGTGCATTTCTCAAATAAGCACAGCTGCAATAGACTATGCAAAAAAGCACAGAAAAAATCTGGCGGCAATTGTTGCTTTAGCATTAGTAGTTGCTTTAGCAGTCAGCGGCTATTACCAATATAAGCTTGCTGACAGCCAGGTAAAAGAAAAAGTAGGCACTTACTCCGGAATAAGGGAAGCCGGATTGTACTTAAAAGAAATATCAAATAAGGATGATTTAGTCTTGACCTTGGGCCAGCCACAGGTTGAATATTATTCTGAGCGAAGCACACTTAATGCAAGAG
>CAYJRP010000073.1:0-4077 GCA_964372675.1 Candidatus Woesearchaeota archaeon
TTGTTCTTTTTGAATTGCTTAAAGTGAGATTCTGCTAACTGGCTGTAGAGGAATTGGACTTCTTGCAGCTGCCTTTCAAAATTTGTTCCTGGAAGAGAGATCGCTATTTCCATGCCTTCTTTTGCTTCATTTATAGGGGCTTTTTCCAACTGAATTGCCTTGACTCGGGCAATTTCTTCTCCGTTTTGGTCGATTAAAGGTAAGTTTTTTCTCAGTCTTCCTGCGAGGATTTTTACGCCGAAGATTGCAGGGTTTGAATTTCTGAAAACATATCTTGGTAGTATCTCAAGTTTACAAATTGTCGCTAAGCCCATGAGACGCTCTTTTTCTATCTCTGCAGACTTTTTCTTTCTGAATAGCTCAAGGTCTTCAATTAATTTATAGACAACTTCATTTGTTATTATCTTAACATTTCCTTTTTCTATTTCTTCTTCAGGCTGCACATTAAACCCTACTACTATAGCATCTAAAGGATTTATTTCCACGTTTGCCTTTGCGGCAACAATGTCTGACTTGCTTATTGGTCCGATTGCCGCCTTTACAACGCTGACATTTGCTTGTCGCAATAGAGTTAATAGAGCTTCTAAACTTCCTAAAGAGTCTGCTTTAGCGATTATTCCAGTTTTATCTACTTTAATGGCTTGTGATATTTCTTTTTTGAATTTTTCTTTTATTTCTGCCAAGTTTTTTTCTACTTTTTGGAAAGGCATTCCTGATAAGATTCCTTCTTTGTCTATCACTTGAAGTCTTACACCTGTTGCTGCCATTGCTTTTTTTACTGGCTTGTATTTGTTTGATAAAGGTAAGATTTCTTGTATTGAACGGATTTTCGTTACAATCAGCTCTCCTGAAAATGAAGCTATTGCTATTTCGTCTCCTTCTTTTAACTCTCCGTCGTACAAAATGGCTTCAGCATACTCTGCCGACTTTTCCTTTTTTATTTCTAGAAGAACGCCCTTTGCTACGTCTGACAATTGTAGTTTTTCTGTCAGAAATCTCTGAGACAAGCCTGCCAAGACGAAGAGGAGTTCTGAAATTCCTTCCTTGCTTCGAGCAGATGTTGGTACAATAGCTACGTTTTTCGTAAAATCTGAAATTTCGTAAAATAATTCAGGGTTGAAGCCATGAGACTGCATTGAAGATTGGAATGTTAGTAGGGCAAGGTCAAACTCTTGTTTTGCATGAAGGGGCAAGAGCTCTATAGACTCTTTTATTGAGTTGCGCTTTTGCCAGCCTGAGATATTATCTATCTTGTTAAGCGCGATTACAAATGGAGTTTTATTTGTTCTTAAAATTGAGAGGACTTCTGCTGTCTGCGGTTTTATTCCTTCTTTTATATCCACTACAAGAATTGCTATGTCTGCGAGCGAGCCTCCGCGTTTTCTTAGATTTGTAAAGGCGGCGTGGCCCGGTGTGTCTATGAATAGAAATCCAGGTATTGTTAAGTCTATGCCTTTTTCTTTTATTAGAGGACAGGCTTTTTTTATCTGCTCTAATGGATATTTTGTAAATGATATTTTTTGTGTGATGCCTCCGGCTTCTTCTGATTGAAGAGAAGTTCCTCTAAAAGCGTCAAGAATAGATGTATTATGAACTAAAATCCTTTCTGCAATAAAATTATGGGTTTCTGGAACTGTAAAATCATACACAAAGCCATCTTTATTCTCAATCTCGTTTTTTGAGATTACTTTAACAAATCTTAATTGCATATCAAGAATTCTTTTAATATCTTGGGCGGTATGATTATTCTCTTTTATGTTATTTATTACACTTGTCAAGAAATCTCTGCTTAAATTTTGGCTTTTTATATATTTATTATAATAGGGAATATCTTTATTTACTTTTCCAGTGAATTTTAGCTCTTTAAATATGTTTTTACTAAGTGGGATTATATCAAAAATCCTGCTTGATTGAGATTTCTCATATGAAGAAATAACTCTAACGAGTTTTCTCTTTAACCTCGGTCTGAAGTTCTCCAAAAACAAGTTTAAAGAGTGCTTATTGGAGACTCTAAGAACATAAAACCCATTTTTCATGTAGGTACTTGAAAGAACACCAAAATTCAGAAGCAAAGTTGAGCATTGTTTAATAATTTTCTGGCTTTTGCTTGTTATTTCAATCGAGTTATTAACTCTTGAAACATAGCCATCTGTATCTAATAATCCAGCAAAAAACCCCTTAAAAACCTCGCTATTAATCATTGCAATTTGAGGGACTTCAATTATAGCGGATTTATTTCCCATGGGGATGCCAACAATCTCATTTATAAATCTTGCAAAAGTTCTTCCGCATGAATCTAATACAATCCGGCAGGTATGTCCTTGTTTAATCTTAGACTCAACATTAAATATTTCCTTTAGGTATCTCATATAAGCCTCCTGAACATCTGGATCATTATTATTCAAAATGACATTAGTTTTGCTTATATGTCCGTCTCCAGCAATACAACCCAAGAGATACCCCAGATTATCTAAATTATTCAAAACAGGAAGATATAGCTCTTTACTCGTATGCCCTGCTCTCTGTTTTTCATTAGAGTTTTTTATTGAATTGATAACAGAATAAATATCTTTATCATGCAGTCCCAGATAATTACCGATTAAAAATAAATCTCTAATTCTAAATCTTCTTTTTCTAATACTATCCGAGATATGTTTTATGCTAAGTTTTCTCTCTATGCTTTTAACATTTTTATCTTTTAGTTTAGAGAATATATTATCAAAACGATTATTAACAAAACAAACAAAATTATTAAGTTCTTTAGTCTTTTCAATTAGATGAGCATCTAAAGAAGAATTAGAAACTTTTATTTTCGAAGGCACAGCCACATATTCATTATTAGCAAGTTCATCGGCCCTAATCTCACAAAGAGCATTATTTTTAAAAACAAAAAATGGATGCTCTGGAGTAGTCTTTATTATATCTCCAGAAGCGAGTTTTACTTCAATAAGTTTGTCTGCCCGCCTTCTCCATATGTGAGATATCTCTTTTTCAACAATATTCCTTCCGTCAAATGAAAAGACACCAATCTTTTTACTTGAGATATCTTGAGAAAAACCATCAATTATTTCTTTAGCCTTATTACTTAAGAAAGATTCATTAAAGATGGTTCTCGCATCTTTTATAAGCCCATTACTTAAGGGAATAAGCACATCTCCAGATACGCATTTTCCGTGGTCTACGTGACCGCAGACGGTTATGATTGGCTGTCTGATTGTCATATTATCTGAAAAACAGGCGTATTTTTAAAGCTTGGTAACTCCCTCGTTGAATGATTGTTATTAGCCACCATGTTAAAAAAGTAGGAATGGATTATCCAAAGGATGCTGTTATAAGGATAAATATTGCCTGGGTCGAATCTAAAGAAGCTCTTGAAGTAATTTTAAAAGAGCTTGAAGGAAATAAAATTTGGCTAGATTATCCTACTGGAAGGACAAAGCCTCCAATGCCGAAGTTTAGCTTGAATGAAGCAATAGAGTTTGCTAAGAAGTATCAAGTAGAGTATTTTGCTTTTTCAAATGCCGAAGATACCAAAGTAATAGAAGAAATAAGAAATAAAGTGCCTTCTCATGTTCTCTTGGTGCCTAAAGTTGAAACAATTAAAGGGGTTAATAATGTCCAGGCAATTTTAAAGAGTGCTAAGACAAACATAATCATGCTTGACAAGGAAGACTTGTATACTGATGTTAAAGGCAACCAACATGAATTTGACAGGCTTGTTAAGCAATGCAGAAGTGAATGCAAGTCTGTCGGTGCTACGTGTTTAGAATTAAAGGGTGTTGTTTTCGGACATGAGTAAAATTTTGTTTTCAATTGCTTTTGTCTTGTTTATAATATCTTTATCTATTCTAATCTTTCAGGATGTTAATAACATTAAGGACACTTATCATTATTGGACTAAGGCTATTTGTTTAGAAAACAAATGCCAGGACTTTTTGATTTCTTGTTCTGGTTCTCAAGTCTTGGCAATGAAACCGATTTCTGGGTTTGTGGCTTTTGGAGATGATTGGATTGATTTGAGAGAGAAGAAGGAATTGTGTTAGGCGAAATCTGGGAGATTTTGTATAATCGCTGTTA
>CAYJRP010000074.1:0-4015 GCA_964372675.1 Candidatus Woesearchaeota archaeon
ATTTTATGGCTCACGATAGTTATGTGGAGCAGGCAAGGTTAGCTTGGGCAAATCGCAATAATAGATATTTTGGATAACTTATTAGCAGATATTTTTTCGCAATAATATTTATATAACTGGTTTACAAAAGCCATAGATGCCCTTACTAATTGGTGTTGATGTTGATGGGACTCTTGTTGAATGTATCGGCCCTATGGCTGACTGCCTAAAGAGGCATGGAATAGTTGTTCCAGGATACAAGGAAACTTACGACTATGATCTAAGCAAGGTTTGGAAGTGCTCTGCAAAAGAAGCGGTTCGAAGAGTTAATTTATTTTATGCCTCTGATGAATTCCAGAAGATGACTCCAATTGAAGGAGTACGGGAGGCTTTTTTAAAATTGTTTCCACCACATACTGCTTATCCAATAACTGCACGCCCTCAGAGAGTTGAGAATGTTACACGAGATTTTTTTCATGCCTATTTTGATGGAAGATATGAAGAGTTATACCACCTGCATCACTATGACGGCACTGGCAAAATTAGTAAGGGGGAAATAGCTAAGAAGTTGCGTTTAGACATTTTTGTTGAAGATGCGTTGCACCAAGCGGAAGAGATTGCTTCTCATGGCATACCTGTTCTTCTTCTAACACATCCATGGAATAAAAATAGACCCGAGCCTAAAGGAGTTAAACGCATTAATGGGGGCTGGGATGAAGTTGCTTCCTATGTGGAAAGTTATAAAAGAGATTAAAGATTATTTTCCATTGCAGGTATTTTTATAAACAACCCATTGTAATTTGAAACATGAGATTTGAGGACTTGAAGACAGATGAAGAGAGGGTAAAATATTTTAGGGCAATGTGGAAGGGGCAAGGGGCTTTGCCAATGGAAGGGGGAATTTCTTGCGAACAAAGAGATAGAATTGGAGTTGCTTATTTAGAACATATTATTGGAGCAGATGGCGGTATTATCGAGGGATTTCTTGGTAATCCTGAGTACCCGCGTTTTGGAGAGGCGAATAGGTTTGTTGGTGAGAGACAGGGCAATGTCAAACCGTCAAGAGGAAACTACGAAGGATTTTGGAACGCTGTTAAAGAGACTGTTCCAAGCTATTCTGAAGAAGAAGTAAATTGGCTGATAAAAACACAAGACCCGCACGGAGTTAACTCAATGTTATATCACTTGGCTGGCTCTGATGTGCTTGCCGAAATTGCTACAAGCGCCCATGCTTATAAGTAGAAACTTATAAAAACCGGCAGTCCTCAAAAAGAATTATGTTTGGCGGAATTGACCCTAAGAAGATGCAGGCAATGATGAAGCAGATGGGCATTAAGCAGGAGGAAATTGATGCTGCTCGAGTAGTTATTGAGAAAAATGATGGGGGGAAAATTGTTATTGAAAACCCTTCAGTTATGAAGGTTGTTATGTCTGGGCAGGAGAGCTGGCAGATTTCTGGAGAAGCTAGGGAGGAAGAAGCTTCTGGGTTTTCTGAAGAAGATGTTAAGCTCGTGATGGAAAAGACAGAAAAGAGCGAGGCAGAGGTTCGTGAAGCACTTGAAAGGACAGGAGACATCGCTGGAGCTATTATGGAGCTAAATTAGTCTCTCCTCGAAAGGTATAAAAGTATGCAAAACTTCTTATTTTCCCTTCTGTTTGGGGTGTAAGGGAATATAAATGGACGACATCATCAAGGAAAAAATCAGCGCGGACCACTTATTATATGTAAGCTTAAAGTATACTAAGACATGCGATGTAATTGTGAATTTACTTTTAAGATGGAAAGTAATGATTGACAAGGCATTTATCCTTTTAATAAAAAAAGCGGGCAAGAAATGGAAGCCTGTTCCTGATGCCCCGCGAGCTAAGTTGATACAGCTAAAGAGGGTTTATTCTGACGTACCAGATGTAATGCAGACGCTTGATTTGTATGAATTTTTCAGAGATATTGAAAAACTTGAGAAAACTAGGGAGAATGAATTCAGGAAAGGAGTCAACTTAAAAGTTAATTATCAGGGCAAGATTGTCAACGTAAACCTCGACAAATTGGCGGAATATTCGGAAATCTTAGAAAGGTTTATAAGCTATCTGAAATAATTATTTTTACTTAAAGTTATTATTTATTAGACATGAAAATTATTACAATTACATCAGGCAAGGGGGGCGTTGGTAAGACTACAAGCGCAATTAATCTTGGCGCAGCATTAAACTCTTTTGGCAAGGAAGTCATTGTTGTTGATGCTAACTTGACTACGCCAAACGTTGGCTTGCATCTTGGCGCGCCTATTGTTCCCATTAATTTGAACCATGTAATGCTTGGCAAGGCGAAAGTTTCCGATGCAATTTATGAGCATGAGTCAGGGACAAAGATAATTCCAAGCTCCCTTAGTGTTAAAGAACTAAGGAGAATAAATCATAAAAAATTAAAAGAGGTTTCCAGAAGACTTCGAAATATGGCTGATTTTGTCATTTTGGATTCTGCAGCAGGTCTTGGTGAAGAAGCTATAAGCGCTATTGAGTCTGCTGATGAGGTTGTTATTGTGACAAATCCTGAAATTACTGCCGTTACTGATGCTTTGAAAACAGTAAAGATGGCTGAAGAATTAGGGAGGCAGGTCAGAGGAGTCATTATTTCAAGAGTCCGCGGAAACAAGCATGAAATGTCAATTTCAAACGTGAAAGAAATGCTTGACATTCCTGTGCTTGGAGTAGTTCCTGAAGACAAAAATGTTTTAGCTTCATTAAGGAATAAGGATGCTGTTTTGCATATTTACCCTTATTCCAAGTCTTCTTTGGCTTACAAAAAGATTGCTGCAAAACTGGCAAATGTTAATTACAAGACGCCCGGCATGTGGACAAGATTTTTTGGGAAATAATTAACTTATTTTACTGCCTTCAATAATATCTTTTTCAGGACATAGGAAGATTACTTTTGATTTATCTTTATTGGAAGCTGCCAGAATCATTCCGTTGCTTTCTATTCCTCGCAACATAGCTGGTTCAAGGTTTGCAACGAAAATTGCTTTCTTGCCTTTGAGGTCTTCTGGCTTGTAGTACGGTTTCATGCCTGCAACAATTGTTCTTGGTTCTTCTTCACCTAAATCTACTTCAAGGATGTAGAGCTTGTCGGCTTTGGGATGATTTTCTACTTTTAGGATTTTACCTACTCTCATGTCTAGTTTTGCGAAGTCGCTGTGGGGGATTTTTTCACTCATTTTATGATAACGCAGTTATAATTGCTTTTATTAATAAGAACCCTATTACAACAATTATCCCAATTTTTATTATATTTAATATTATGTCCACTGCATCATTTTCTTTTGGCATTTTGCGATATCAACTCCAGTTTTGTTAATCTTTCGTTTATTTTAAGGCTTTCGTTTAACTTTTCATAATTTGTTTTTAGTTTTTTTAATTCTTCTTTTAAATTGCTATATTTTGCTTGCATGCCAATAATTAATATTAGCATAATAAATCCTATAATAATAGCAATGAATGTCTCTAGAGTAATTGCTTTGATAGTTAGAAGATAAAATGAGATGATGTTAACCATCAAGCCCATTATGAAAGATACAATAATATTATGCGACTCACTTTGCATCTCATATCTTCTTAAAGAGTATTTCAGACTTTTTAATCTTAGCTATTTTTAGTGGCCCGTCTATTTCTTTCAAGTCAATTTTAAAATTAAATGTTTTTGCTATTTTCTCTGCTGATTCTGGCATGAAGGGGCTTATTAGAATTGCCGCATTTCTTATTGCAGATACTAGTTCGTATAAAACTTGTTTATCATGGGTTTCCCAAGGCTTTTTGTGCTGGATGTATTCGTTTGTCCTGTCGATGTATGCAAAAATTACTTCTAGGACTTTGTGAAGCTCGTAATTATCTAAGTGGTTTTGAACTTGGTTTAGTGTTTCTTTTACTGTTAAACTTGGTTTTGATGTTTTTTCTAGGCCATATTTTTCTGCTAATGCGCTAACTCTGCTGACTAGATTGCCTAACTTATTTGCTAGTTCGTTGTTGTGTCTTTCTATTA
>CAYJRP010000075.1:0-1114 GCA_964372675.1 Candidatus Woesearchaeota archaeon
CAGAATTAACGCTATTGTTTAATTGTAAGGGCGTAGAAGATGTGAACAATGGATAAGCTTCGGTGCCTGCAGGACCAGCTGTTCCGCCAGTTCCTGCTAATGCAGAGCTTAAAGCACTGCTTACATCAGCAACAGCAGCTAAGTCTAGGGTGCTACCATATACGATAGCAACATCAGCAGCTCCATTCTGAACGAATGGGGCAGGGAAATTTGCAGCAGCAGCAAGTGCCACTGTAGATCCTACCATTGCTGTGGAAGCTAAAGCAGATGCAATCTTTCTAAAATTAAATTTCATCTAATTTTAACCTCCTTTCAATTTTATAAGCGTGGCAACTCCGCAGAGCCCCTCTTTGAGGAAACTGCCCTTTAATTGACAGTCCGCCAATCGAGCCATTCAATAGCAAATTTCTTTGTCTATTTACAGGTCGCATTTTATCACCCTATTTCTAGAGTAGAGTATAAAATCAAAGCCGCTTTAAAAAGCTTTCTATGCTTTGCCGCTATCATGCTCGAATAAGCGTAGGAGAACGAAGATTTGTTTATAAAGATTATGGTACTATTATACAATTAATCTTAATAAAAAATATAGCCCATAAGCAAGATTACAACATATATGGTATAATAAAACATATATTATAAATAGAAACATATATATAGAGAACATGCTTTTAAATAATAAAATGGCAAAGAAAACCAGGACAAGGCAAATCACGATTACCGACGATAAAGGAGCATTCACAGCTTTTTTTAAGAAGCTTACGGGGGAAAAGGCGGATTATGACTTTGAGGGAATTGCCTCTTTGCGCAGTTTGCTGTCAAATGAGAAGGCAAGAATGCTAAAAGTGATAAAAACTCGCAAACCAGGCTCAATTTATGAGCTTGCCAAAGTTTTAGGCAGGGATTTCAAGGCAGTAAATGATGATGTCAAGCTCCTTGAGCGCTTTGGTTTCATTGATTTTATAAAAGAAAAAACCGGAAAAAGAGAAAGATTAAAACCAGTAATAATTGTTGATTCAATAAATATAGAAATTGTCATTTAGCTGTTAGCTGCACAATTTCAATGTAGTTGTAATGCTTCCTGGAAATTCCGGAATCCAATAAGAATTTCCAACAA
>CAYJRP010000075.1:1214-3968 GCA_964372675.1 Candidatus Woesearchaeota archaeon
AATTAGTTCCTTGATTTAAAGCGCATTCTGTAGTTTGCTCCATTAAACTATCAAGAAACTGATAGATTATCTCACTCTTTCTCTCGCTCGACTCTGGATTTCTCAAGGTTATGCCCAAGAACACAAGAAAAATCACAACAACAAGCACCATAACCATTACAAACCCGACCATTTCTTCCTGGCCCTTTTTATCTTTTCTTATTTTCATTTTTAAGAATAAAACCTCCCCAAAACACCATGATAAAATTAAGAATAGCACCGAGTAAATTAATTTGTGTTGCCTGTTTATTGCTTATCAATCCCAATAAATGGTTTGTTCCAAGTAAAATAGAAATTACCATTAAAATTATTATCATAAATCTAAGGATTTTTTTATCATTTTTAATTAAGCAAAATATTACTGCAAAGATTATTCCTAAATTCCATAAGGCTATTTCTCTTTGCCATCCAAGAGAGCTATTCCAAAAAGATAGATTAGACATCAAAATAGGATAAAAGAAATGCAGAAAAAAGCTTACAATAGCTCCAACTAACCAAACAAACAAGAACATTCTCATTAATCTATATTTGCTAATTATCATGTTACAGCTTCAAACCCCATTACAACTTTTCCCAATTCACACCGCTCCTGCCCAATCGAATAGTCATATCTGCACAATGAAACAAAAGCCTCATAAGCTTCGTAATTGCCTTTGTCTGTCAAAGTTATTTTATTGCACCTTGGATAACTATTAGCTGTGCATTCATCACTGCTGTAAGAAGGATAAACCCTTAGAACTTGCAATAAATTAATATCCTGCCAAAATCCTTGATAAGAAGCCTTATCTTTCAATACAAAAACCTTGTCCAAGTCAACACAGGAAGCGCAGTCTTCCCAATTGGTGGAAATAAACTCCGGAGTCCCAGCCATTTTTCTGACGCTTTCAATAACTTCTTCCTTTCTTATGTCGCTTACATCTCCTTTCAATGAGGAGAATCTTATAGAAACATAAAAAACAGCAACAATTCCAAAAAATATCATCAAAGCAACTAAAACAAAAGCCATTTGCTGTATCTTAAATTGGCCTTTAGAACACTTTGCATTTTGAGATTGCATCATTTTTCCTCCTTAAATCGCCTGCCGCAGGAACAACATTATCTTGGAATTCTTTAGAATCAGCAACATTAGTTGTCTGCGCAAAACTTATCAAATCATCCTGCAAGTTATTCGAGCATCCTCTGCCTTCGATTAAAGCAGCCTTGCTAGCATAAACTCCTGCCAATTCTCCAGTCCTTTTAGCCAGTCTTCTAACCTGGCACTCATAAATCTCCGGGCCAGAGAAGATAGCCCCATACAAAAGAGGACCATCATAATAAATGTCTTTTCCATTCTTGCTGACAATCCGCGCTCCAGTATTTACATTTACATCACAACCAAGCTGGTCAAAGCACACGACAATGCTATTTCCAGGGCAATTAGATTTGCTAGAACTAACATTAATTCCAACATTTATATTTCCAGATGCGCTCAAGTCTCCAATTTCATCTTCAATATCACTTGGAGGGTTAACAAAGCAGTATCTTCCAGAGTAAATGAAATTTAAGTCAGCAACTTTATAAGGCACCTCAAATGGTTTTACAATAACGTGCAGTTTCTCTCCCTGTTCAATATCACGTGAAAAAATATATTTATTGTAGGAGGTTTTTCTAACACTTCTTTCTGCAAACTCTTCTCCAACACCCGCCTTGGAAGCTGTGCTTATCTGCTGCTTGCCGAAATTTCCAAGTTCAGAGCAATCATTATACAACCGAGTCTCATCAACAAATTCAATAGTAACGTATTTGCTTTCTTCCAGATTAGTCTCAATAGGATTCAGCAGGTTGCTAAGCTGGGCAGAAATTAAAGTGTCAGAAGCAGTCCTTTCAGTCCCAATAAGTTTAGTGACAGCGTAAATGGCGGCAAAAAGTATCACAGCCCCGACAATAACAGCAAATATCCAGTTGAACCCAAATTCCATTCCTTTTTTATTTCCCATCCTTTAACCTCTTAAATAAATTAACCATTAATCTGCCCCGCGATTTATCAGATAATTCTTTTCCCATGCTTATCATTTTATTATCTCCAATTATCCTCTATGCAATCTTTTAGTTATTCCCCCATTTTTCCATTCTATCATGAACCAATCTGATGTCAAAGTGTTTGACAAACCGCGCACTTTAGTGCGTGGTGGTGCATCGATTTTTTGATTCTTATTCCTTACCATCTTAAATCAAGGCCTCTTTATTTTAACATCCGAGTCAAAATTGCCTTTAACCATCCTAATTTCAACTTTCCCGCTTCTGACTTCAAAGCAGTCAAAGCCGCTTCCCAAGTCAGACAAGTCAAGATGTTCAGCTTTTTTATAAGCCAGATCTCCTGCAGTTGCGCTAGGGTATAAAAACAAATTAGTGTTTGCCTGCTGGAAGCTTGATGAATATCTCTTTAGTTCATTAAATTCTTTTTCATAAATAGGATTATAGCTGTTTCCTGTCAAGTCGCCGAAGCATGCTGATTCAACTCCCCGTGGCAAGTCAAAGCTCACAACTTTATCCGTTATTGCAGAAGCCCAGATATCATCTACAGTATCCTGAAATTTCTGGTGAAACAAACCAAGTTGAGCACTGTCGCCAATATCAAGAAAAGCAGTTATTGCATAAACAGCCACAGCAACAACACCAATTATAAGAATTATAGAAAAAATCATTCCAAATGATAAGTCAATCGAACCTCTTTTT
>CAYJRP010000076.1:0-3930 GCA_964372675.1 Candidatus Woesearchaeota archaeon
TTGGCGGTTTTACACTTGCATACCGACTGATTTCTCCTGAAGCATCGGAGTTTCTGGGTTCTATTTCTTGGCTTAATTTCGGTAGAGTTCGAATGTTTCACACGCATAGTGTTATTTTTGGTTGGCTAACAAATGGTTTTATTGCATTCACTTATTATGCTGTACCAAAACTTTTATCTCGACCTTTGTTTTTTGGAAAACTTGCAAAATTTAATGCTTATTTTATTCAAGTTGCTATTTTTCTGGGTGCGTTAGGAATTCTTTTGGGTCATGCCGAAGGGGTAGAATATGCAGAGGCCCCATGGTGGGCAGATATTACATTTGCAGCTGCTTTTGTTTTTTCGATTACCTGTGCTTTAGGGGCAATTTTTCGTGAAAAAGTCTTCTCAAATTTATATGTATCTTTATGGTACGTGATTTTGGGCTTTGGTTTTACAGCACTTAATTTTATTATGGCCAATACTATTGTAGCCCATGTAGCACCAGGAGCGGCGGGAGCTGCTCTTAGCGGATTATGGATACACAATGCTGTAGGGCTGTGGGTTACGCCCATGGGCATTGCTATCGTTTATTATCTTCTTCCCGTAATGGTTCAAAAGCCCATTGCAAGTCATAAACTTTCTCTTCTGGGATTTTGGACGTTGGCCATTCTTTATCCTTTGGGAGGAAGCCATCATTATTTTTATAGTCCGGTTCCTTGGTGGCTACAGGTCATAGCCGTTCCATTGACCTCGGCCCTTCTATTTGTTGTCTATACGGTTGTTTATAATTTTTTTGCAACAATGCGAGGAAGTTGGAAAGATTTAGCTGGAAATATTCCCCTTAGATTTTTAACATTCGGTATTTTTTCCTATATTTTAACCTGTACGCAAGGGCCCTTTCATGCGCTTCTTTCGGTGCAGAAAGTCGTTCACTTTACAGATTGGATAGTTGCCCATGCACATCTTGCTCTTTTTGGTGTATTTTCTTGGTGGATTTATGCATTCATTTACTTTGTGTGGCCAAAACTAACCGGAAGAAAACTTGCCTCTTCAAAACTTTCTGAATGGCATTTTTGGCTCTCAGTTATTGGTTTTTTCTTTCTTTATTACATTCCCGATACCATTGCTGGACTCATGCAGGGGTTTTCTTGGTTAAGAGGCTTGCCGTTTATCGATTCACTTAAAGCTTCGCAACCCTTTTGGATTCCAAGAGCATTTTCTGGCATCGTTCTTTTTATAGGAACTATTTTATTTGTGATTAATCTTTGGAGAGGAAAGAAATTAGAGGAAAGCCTATGAATTTCAAACCAAGATTTGACAATGCTTTCTCTATTCTTCTGATTGCCGGAGTGGGATGTTTTGTCCTTTCTTTCATTGCCATGGGGCTGGCTCCCTGGACAAGCCTTAAGCATGTCATAAAGCCTGTTAAAACAGCGGGAAATCCCTATGTTGAAAATGGACAGTTAACTTCTATTGGCCGCGGAAGAAAAATTTACATTCGTGAAGCATGTTGGCATTGTCACTCCCAATTTGTGCGACCCGTTGCGGGGGAATCTTTCCGTTACGGCCCTGTGAGCCAAGCATGGGAAGGAATGTATGATATTCCACATACGTATGGAACGCGTCGCATTGGCCCTGATTTGAGTAGACAGGCAGGACGCCATTCGGATGATTGGCATTTTGCTCATCTCTATAATCCAAGAAATACTGTGCCATTGTCAGTCATGCCAGCTTATCATTGGTTTTTTGAAAAAACTGCAGATGGAATTAAGCCATCTCAAGAAGCCAAAGATCTTGTGGCTTATTTACAAAACTTAGGAAGTTCTTTTCAGAACGAAATTAAGGAGGTTGTTTATCCGAGGTTATTTAAAGTAAGTGGTCGTCCTGAAGAGAACCCATCCTACTTAAGTCGTGGTTTTCACCTTTTCCAAGAAAACTGCACAGGATGTCATGGCAACAATGCAGATGGAAAGGGACGGGCTAGTTCTTTTCTTAAACCCCCAGCAGCTAATTTAGTGAGAAGATATATTTCACCTTCAGAAGTCTATTCTATTCTAAATCGAGGCGTCTACGGGAGTGCGATGCCTTCTTTTCGTGAAATGCCAGAACAAGACCTGTGGGCTATTGCACTTTATGTGTCTAGCTTAGGTAAAGAGACCCAAAAACAAGCTCTTTCAACCTATAAGCTAGAAAAAAATGCGATGGGGAAAAACATTTATATGGCAAAATGTATGGCATGTCATGGTGAAAAAGGAACGGGAGAGAGTCCAGTTGCTTCAGCATTAAACCCAAGACCCAAAGATTTTACAAGAAGGCTTTTTACAAAAGATTATCTAAGAGAGATCGTCTTACATGGTGTTGAAGGTTCTGCAATGCCTGCTTTTTCAGGACTTACGGAAGATGAACTGGAAGCACTGGGGAACTATATCGCTGGCTTTTATGATGAAAAACTATGAAGTTTTTACTCTGGTATTTCTTTTTTGTATTGTTTTTTTACCCACTCAGGGGATGGAGTTGTCCATTTTGTGATTTGGGAGGAAAAGATACTGCTTACTTTATTTTATTCATCTTTGGTTTTTTTGCTTTGGGTGCCGCTATTTTTCTTTTCGCTTTTTTTAAAAGCGGTGGGTTAAAAAAAGAAAAAGAAGAGGAGATGAAAAATAAAGTTTTGAAAGCAGAAAACATTTCGGGGGACGATAGCAGTGGAAGAAAATAAAAATTCAAAAAATAGCAATGAACAACCAACTGTAGCTCACGGAAAGATTCCGATGTGGATAAAGATTATGTGGATTTTGGGCATTCTATGGATGGTTATTTATATTTTCATGGGATTAAAACATTTACCGTCAACGTGGTAAAATTTCTTTTCTCCTTTCCCAGGCTTTGCCTGACGCAAAATAAATCGGGACTTCGATGTTTGGTTCATGTATCTGCTTCACCCAGACTATACCTGGTCAGGTCCACTTTTTGAGACAATGGGCGAACTCGTGTCTACGGATTGCGGTTTATAGTCCCATTTCTTGAAGGACTTTTTGCCAAGGAAGCAGATCTGTGGTCCCTATTTTTTTTGCAATTGAACCCATATAAGCAATGAATGTTTTATGGGGATATTGATAATACTCAGAAAAACTTTTAAATCCTCTTTTATCTAATGATTGAACATGAGTGGATGCCTTTAATTCGATTGCCCAAATTTTGTTATCGAATTCTACAATGAAATCTACTTCAGCTCCATGTTGTGTTCTAAATGTCGAAATTTGAATATCTTGATCTTTTGCCCATGCGCTTGATACTAATTGATTAAAAAAGAAATGTTCGAATAATAAACCAATGCGATCTGCGGATGCAGTAAAATTATTTAGAAGAGCATTTAAAACTCCAGTATCAAAAAAATAAAATTTTGGATGTTGAATTAATCTTTTGCGAATATTTTTCGAAAATGCTTCACAGCGACGAACAATAAGCGTATCTTCCAAAATCTCAAAATAACGAACAGCTGATTCTCTAGGAACTTGGGCTTGGGAAGCTAATTTAGAAATATCTAAAAAATTTCCAGAAAGAGCGGAGGCGACATAAAGAAATCTTGAAAATCCTTCTATGTTTCTTGTGAGTGCCTCAGCTTGAATTTCTTCCTTTAAATAAGTGACAGAATAAGATTGTAAGATTTTTCTTCTCAGTGCAGTTTCTTTTTCTGTATAGATGCCAGGTAACACTCCGGTTTCCAATGCCATTGACAGATCCACATTGTAATTTAATTCAGAAGCGCTAAGAGGACCTAAATGGTAGACAAGAATTCGTCCCGGTAAAAGGTTTGCTTTCCCTCTTTTTAGCTTTCTTGCACTAGAACCTGTTAAGAAAAATTTAATACACTCTTTATGTTTATCAGCTAGAACTTGTACCGTATTGAGAAGTGAAGGAAGCCGTTGAACTTCATCCAGAAAAATAGTCT
>CAYJRP010000077.1:0-3912 GCA_964372675.1 Candidatus Woesearchaeota archaeon
TGGCAAGTTGGTACCTAAAGGTTTAAATATAACCGAATCTACTTTTAGATTATGAAACTCCAAAAACAGCTTTCTCGGAAGGTAAAGGATGTTGAGTATGCAAAGTGGGTTTTGGTCGTACCGCCGAATATTATAGAAAAATTGAAGTGGAAAGAGGGTCAGGAATTAGAGGCTGAAGTCAAGGAAAACGCGCTGGTTGTCAAAAAGCGTTAATTTTTTTGTCCAAAATTCCAGACGTTTACTTTACAGCTCAGTATTTGACTAAAAATTAGATAAAATCTTTTAGAGGGTTTATATTTGAGATTCTTTGTTTTCCTATTTTGCAGTAATTTTCATCTAATTCTATGCTTATAGAATTTCTGCCCAATTTTTTACATGCGTGAGCAGTTGAGAAACTGCCTCCAAATGGATCAAGAACCAAGTCGCCTTTGCTGCTTGACGCTTTGATAAAAATCTCTAATAATTGAATAGGAATTTGACAAGGATGAGGCGTTTTATCCTTGCTTACGTTCTTTACTAAATTAAACTGAAATACATCATAAGGGGTTTTTCCATTGCTTCCATTTTTTATTCTTTCTTTTATTCTTTTATCTGCCGGATTTCTGTATGGCTCTGCGATATCATGCTTATTGAAAACTTTTGGTTTTTCACCTTTAATATAAAATAAAATAGAATGCTGGCTTCTAGTGAAGTTAGTGGGCGACATCCCGGTATTGACAGGGTAATGCCATGTCATCCAACGCTTAAAGGTTAAATGCTTATCTAAGAAGTGCATAAGATAAGCGTTGTTTTCTGGGTAATTAAAAAGATATAAAGCTCCGCCATGTTTCAGAACTCTTATGCACTCACTTAACCAGGCTTCACACCATTTAAGATATTCTTCTTTACTTCTATTATCTGCGTAGGAATTGTACTTCTTGCCGATATTAAATGGCGGATCAGTTACAATTAAATCAACACTCCCATTTTGAAGCTTCTTTAACTCTTCTACACAATCACCATTAACGATTTTATGCGCTGTTTCCATCTTTTCTTTATAAAATATCTTGCTTTTCATTTTTTATAAATCTGCCTCTTTTGTTAAATCGGTTAGTATCAACGATTAACTAATATATTACTAGTAAAGTATCTATCAATTAGTATTTAAATCCTTCGGCAGCAAATAATATAGGGCATATTTATATATTAGCTAGTAATACCTTACTTATCATGAAAGTAAAGATAGAAGTAGATGGTTTTCAGTGTGGGAGATGTAGCCATAAATGGATCCCTCGAGGAAATGAAGAACCTCTCGTGTGCCCTGAGTGTAAATCTCCTTATTGGAATAAACCTCGTAAAAGAGCAAATAAAAGAGGTTAAGCTCATTAGCTACGATTTAACTTTCTCTAAAATAAGTTTTACTGCTCCCCTATCACTTTTAACAATTTTTCCAACAAAAACAGGAATTTGATACTGTAATTCAAATATTTTATCTTTCTTAAAAGAAGGGGCGTAATAATCTTTGCCCTGCTGCATAGACGAAACCCATAAACCGCCATTGCCTTTCATGTTCACAAGGCAAACAAAGAACTCATCAAAAGCATCATTTCTTGAAACCATCAAATGCCAAGAAGCTCTTTTGCTAAATTCTCCGCCTCTCCAAACCTGCCCAGAGGTTACTTTAATCTCCATAGGTATGCTTATCTTTGAAAAGAACAAGTCTGGATCATTATCACTATTTGCTTTTATTATTTCATAGCGTAGCTTTTTAGAGAAAACCTTTGATGCTTTTTGCTCTAATAAATTACTGAAAATCTCGGAAAGCAGCTTCCCACTTAGCTTAATATCAAACTTCTTCTTAAATTTTTTAAGAAACCATTTCATTGCCTTTGAACTTTCTTTCAAAACTTCTAATATCATTTCTCTTGTAATTCCAAAAGGATTTTCTTGCATGAAAATTTAAAGAAGGCAAACCTTTAAACCTTTCTAAAAGTCCCGACAAATTAACAATGCAGTATTTGGTTAAAAATTAAAAGATCACTTATTCTGAATTTGACCTCGGTCTTTTGCTATCTGATAACCAAAATCTTGTATGACTTTACGAGCCTGTGAGGCGCTTTGCCTTAATTCTTTAGACATAGGTTTTTCGTAACCCCTGCCGCCAATTACTTTACCTTCGTAACCTGGAAATACAAAAAGCAAGTTTTGACTGCTTCCGCTTGCACTTTCGTTAATTCCATCAACAAGACCATCTCCATCAACATCTTGAAGAATTACTTCTCCTACCGGACTTATGTTAGCTCCAGTATCTGCTCTAGAAAAGCTTTCCTTTGTGTATTCAGTCTTACCGCATCCGCCTAAAATTGTAGATGCTACAACCGATCCTGCTAATATAATACTTCTTAATGTGTTTTTCATAAAATCTACACTATTGATCACTATTCAAATCTTTCTATTCTGTCTTAACTTGGTAGTAACACTCATAATGGCCTGAAAAAAAGATTTTTGAATTTGGATTGAATAAACGGTATAAGTTAATGAAACTAAAAATAAGAACTTATTTCTTCTGGGTAATTTCAATGCAAACACCAGCAGCCACTGTGCTTCCGGCGTCTCTGATTGCAAATCTTGCCATGTGCGGATTGGCTGCTTGTGTTTCTAGGACAAGATTTCCGATGGGCTTGATTCTGACTTTTGCAACTTCTCCATTCTTCAAGAAGTCTGGATGTGCTGTTTTTGTTCCATCAGGGCTTGTTTTTTCTATAAGCTCTATGAATTGGCATGGAACTTGAGCTGTGTGAACGTGGAATACTGGCGTGTAGCCTTTAGCAATAACTGTTGGGTGTGAGATAACTGCGATTTGAGCTATGAACTCTTGGGCAATTGTTGCTGGTTTTGCAGCGTCGCAAATGACGTCTCCTCTTGCAATGTCTTTCTTTCCAACGCCCCTGATGTTTATACCAACATTGTCGCCTGCTTCTGCTTGTGGCAATTGTTCATGGTGCATTTCAATTGTTTTAACTTCCCCAGGGACGCCTGTTCCGCTTCTTCCAGGAAGGATTATGATTTTTTGACCAACTTTCATTATTCCTGTTTCGATTTTACCTACTGGCACTGTTCCAATGCCTGTGATTTCATAGACATCTTGCAAAGGCATTCTTAATGGCAGGTTTGTTGGCTTTTCAGGATCCTTAAATAAATCCAATTGCTCGTAAATTGTTGGTCCTTTATACCATGACATGTTCTTTGACTTGTTGAATACGTTGTCGCCTTGGTAGCCTGAAGCAGGTATGAAAGCCATTTCGTCTACTTTGTAGCCAGCTTGTTTTAGAATTACTGAAACATCCGCAACAACTTTCTTGTAAGCATCTTCTTTCCATTGGACAGTGTCCATTTTGTTGATTATGACTGCAATTTGACCAACACCCATTGTTCTTAACAACCAAGAGTGCTCTTTTGTCTGAGGCTGGACTCCTTCAGCAGCTGCAACAGTTAAGAAAGCAGCGTCTGCTTGGCTTGCGCCAGTAATCATGTTTTTGATAAAGTCCCTGTGACCAGGAGCGTCAATTATTGTAACTTCTCTTTTCGGAGTGATTACTTTCTGATAAGATAAGTCTATTGTAACTCCTCTTTCTCTCTCTTCCTTGAATTTGTCCATGACATAAGCGAATTCAAATCCTGCTTTTCCATGCTCTTTTGCAATCTGCCTAAGCTTGTCAATTTCCTGCGCGCCAATTGCTCCGCTATCAAACATTAGCCTGCCTATAGTTGTTGATTTTCCGTGGTCGACGTGGCCGACGAATGCAATGTTAATGACTGGTTTTGTTTTTGCCATTTTATTTTGTAAATGTGTTTATTTTTGAGGGTATTTAAATCTTGCTATCAAGCTATATTTAAACATGTCGTCATCAGTTAACTTTGTGTAAATTTTGT
>CAYJRP010000078.1:0-3902 GCA_964372675.1 Candidatus Woesearchaeota archaeon
AATATATTTTGCTTCTTTATAATGTTCAGACAAATCTTTTGAGTTTCTCAAAAGAGATATTGTCAAGTTAACGAATGATATAAATACTTCCTTGTTTTAGTAAATTAAAGGAGGTATAGAAATTATGGTCCAAAAATGTGTTTTCTGCAGATCCATAGACGTGATTAAAAATGGTCTGAGAAAAAGAAAAGTTAGAACAAAGCAAAGCTTTATGTGCGTTTCTTGCGGAAAGCAGTTTGTTGAACCTGATGGATTTGAAAGAATGAGATATGACTCAAAAATTATTGCGCGTGCAGTTCACATGCACAATGACGGATTTTCTTTGTTTCAAGTGCAGTACCATTTATGGCAGCACGATGGGATAAAAGTAAGCAGAGAAACAATTAGATCTTGGTGTGAGAAGTTTGGTGTTTTTTTAAAATCAGATAAAAAAACAGGTAAACCCAAACTTATTAGGGCGTCAACACTACGACGAAAAATACGTGAAAGTCAAGGGAGATCATTGTTTTGACTTGAATTGTATTGACCACAAAACAAAATATGCAACTGCTCATTTATTCGTCGATAAACGCAGTTATAATAACTGTGTGAAATTTTTATCGCAGATAAAAGAAACTTGTTACAGCCAAATTTTAGCAAGATATTATACTAAAAAATATTTTAATGAAAATTACAATCTAATAAAATTTGTTTGTGATGGATTTGAAAATTATAGAACAGCATTTAACAAATTGTTTTATAGAGTTGCAGAATTACAATTCGGCGTGCCAATTGCATGTAAAAAATATGGATTGGAATATAATAATAATACAGTTGAAAGACATAACGGAAAAATTGAAGATAGGTTGAAAATTATTCGCGGAGGATTTGGAAGTTTTAGGGGAGCAGAATCTTTCATGAATTTAAGAGATGTGATATATAATTTTGTAAATCCTCATCAAGAATTGCAAGGAAAAACGCCAGCAGAAACTGCTGGGATAAACTTGAATTTAGGCAGAAACAAACTACTTGAATTAATTAGATACATGTCAAATGAAAAGCATCATTCGCTTAGATGACAGTATCCGAGAAAAGATAGGTTTAAAAAGCAGTCATCAAGAACAATTGCAATGGTACAATACATAGACCGTAGCGAGTTTTTGAAAATAAAGATAGAATACTTAGACCCGAATCTTATTTCTGAATTAGAAAGAGATAGTAAGGGTGATCTTGAACTCCTTCTATTATTAAGAGATACTGTCTCAAATAATGGGGTTAATTCTTACACCTTATCTAGAACAGGGGCAAAAGCAGTATTTGCTTTGAAATAATTTTCTCGAATCCTCAGAGACTACATGCCAGACACTCACCGATATAAAATGAGTGAAGATATAGTCCGATCCTTATGGAGACATAAGGCATTGCGCAGAAATGCGTAATCGCTGTTAAATACAAAGATTTATATATTTTAAAGGACACTTAATAATAATTAGATGGACCTGCCGGGAATCAAACCCGGATTTTAAACTTCGCAGGTTCATGTGTTATCATTACACTACAGGCCCATCTAAGTTTTTTTATCTCTTTGGATATTATAAATTATTATTAGAATTTAGCAGTTGTAACATACATGTCAATCAGATTCTACACCGTGAACCTCACCAGGACCGACAGCAGGATGAAGGTCAGTCTAAAGGGCTTACCTGACACGCTGAGAGGGGTTGCAGGGCCGACGTCAGCCTGTGTTGTGAAATGACCTGTTAAATCAGGTAACAGGCGAGACCCATATGTACATTTGCTAAGCGCACACTGTACAGACTGCCTTGGTAACAAGGAGGAAGGTATGGGCTACGTTAGGTGGACCGACCCGAACGCCCTGGGCTACACGCGCGCGGCAATGCTGCATTCAGAGGGATGCGACCCCGAGAGGGGAAGCTAATCTCATAAACTGCAGCCTAGTTCAGATTGAGGGTTGCAACTCACCCTCATGACGCTGGAATTCGTAGTAATCGGACGTTATCAGCGTCCGGTGAATAAGTCAATGCTCCTTGCACTCACCGAAATAAATGCGCTTGGCAGCTTTATTCTCTAGTTGGTGTAAATCCAACAACTGTGTTTCAACCGAAAAGTGCAGAAACACAATTTAGTCAATGGCAGGCGTAATCAGTAATGGTTAAGCCGGAGGGCCAACAAACAAAATTCAGCCCGTAATCCGCAAGGATTATCGTAACGACATCTGAAACGGGTCGGTGGCAGATGGAAGTTATTAAAAAGATTTTAACGTGGATGAATGAAATAGAAGATAAAGTGACCCAAGGAGATCCTATATAGAAAGTTTTAAATATTTGAGAGACTAGTGTAAATTAAGTTTAGATGGACACCCCGGGAATCAAACCCGGATTTCAAGATCGAGGGTCGAGCGTCTTATCATTAGACGAGGTGCCCATCCAAACCCACTATTCTTCTTGATTTTTTAAACTCTTATTGCATTTCTGCAATTACAACACATCAAGAACTTATGTTCTTGAGTGCGATCAAGAATTAGTAAATTCTTGACGTATAGGAAGTCAGCTGGTTTCATAGTAATCGAAAGATGAAGGGAACCAACCCTATACTCTGGAATACATAATCTTATAATATTTTGAAAAAAATAAACTTTATGAATTCGAGAGATGAAATGAGAATTTTCGCTATACACTATCAAGAAAGATTAACCATAAATGGAGAGAAACAACAACCTCTTTCATTTGTTGGTTATTTTGGTGCTAAAAGTGCTGAACAAGCACAAGCAGAATTTGAGTTTATTGCTCCGGCAATCTCCCAAGGCGGGGGAAAAGTTGGAGCAGGAAATAACCCAAATACGACTCTTGATATTATAGTAACGCATGTAGAACGAGTCAAGGTTCCAGGATATAATATATCTTTAGAAAGAACCTATGATTTAGACATGCCTACAGAAAGAACTTAATTCTTTAGGGGCTCGCAGTATACGGGAAAACCGTCCGTACTGTGGGGAACCAAGTAGCTAACTAAGAAATTGCAACTCTATTTAGATTTACTAATAATTATCTTAAAACTCTTTGATGATTTGTTCATGGAGAGCAAGAGATGAGATTATTAATGGATATTGAATAGTAAAACAATTTAAAGATTAGCGAAAAAGGAAATGCCCGTCAAACCAACCGAGTTCTGCACTGGCGAGGCCCGTAAGGGACGAACCTATGTAAAGCAAGGTAGGTTAAGTCGTCACAAGGTATCCGTAGGGGAACCTGCGGATGGATCACCTCCTAAAATTTTTTAATTAAAATTTTACAAGAAATTTCACGACGAATATTAAACAATGAAAAGTATTTTGCATACCCAAGTTGCATCTTAATAACAAATGAGAGAATTTCCAAAGGGAAATTTTTGATGTAGACAAATGGAGAAATGGAAAATGTCAACTGAAGAAAAGCAAGACAGAAATGTTGTGTTTACTATTAGCGGGGCAGTTACTGAGTTAAGGCTTGATAGCTTTAGGTATATACATAGAACCTTGGAAGGAAAAGTTTCTGAGGAGGGGTTAGACAATCCTGAAGCTATTAGAGTAAGAGTAAGACAAGAACTTGGAAAAGTCTATAACTCATGGGTCGTAGACGATGCCTATGCCGCCTTGGTAGCTGGAGAACATTACAAATCTGAACAGGACAGTGAAGGAGACTATATTGAGACAAATTGTCCAACACCATTTCCAGAAATTAAATAATAATCGGAATATGAGCTCCTCAGAAAATCTGGGGAAGGATTCACAAAAACGTTTAAAAACGCTTAAGACGAAAGGTTCGTAAGGGCCCGTAGTCTAGTGGTAAAACGCTCCGCTTGCACCGGAGGGTCGCGAGTTCGATTCTCGCCGGGTCCATTCGGAGAACGGCGAGAACCTGTTC
>CAYJRP010000079.1:0-3853 GCA_964372675.1 Candidatus Woesearchaeota archaeon
CATTAAGATAAATGTCGGAACTCCATCCCATAAATCCAGGGCCATAGGATAAATTGAAATTATAAACGAAATAAACAGCAAGCGTTAATGGGTCTAAGGTAATTTCTTTTTTCCAAACTTGGTTAAGTATCTTTCTTATTCTCTCAAATTCTTCTTTCTTTGGTTTTAATTTATTCAATTCTTGATAAAGCAACTCGGGGTTTTCTATCTGAAATTTCCAATAGTTAGTTAAAATGTCAAAAATATCAAAGCCAATTACCTCTAAATCCAGATATTTGCTCATGGCTATTTCTACAGAGCCTCCGCCGAAAAATGGAGAAACTACTCTCCTCACATCTTCAGGCAACAACTCTATAACGTGCCCAACAGCTAGGCTTTTGCCGCCGGCATAACGAATAGGGGAAACAGCAACACGCTTATATCTATTCATGCTCCCAGCATTCTTACTAGATATTGTTCTTAAAAATCCCTCTTTTTTCTCCCTAAGACCCATAGACTTGCTTCCCAAGATTAATTGCTTTTCCATTTCCTCTTTTACCTCTGTTAATTTCAGTGTTTGTCCCATTTTTATAAATTTGCTTTTTCTTATTCGGTATCCGAAGTATATAAATCTTTCGGTACTCGAAGTTTATAAAAATCGTTTAGTCTATTCTTCTTCTATAATAATTTTGTTTTTTTCAGTTTTTGCCTTTAAGTCCTTGCCTTTCAAATTAGAGTCCTCAACAACCTTTTTTGGGAGATTTAACCTATACCTGTAGTATTTGGTGCCTTTCACTTCCTTGTCTAAGGCCTCTAAAATTTTCATTAAAATTCTATGCATTAAAAGATTTTAAATTATTCGGTTTCCGAAATTTTGTATTTTTCCTGTCATCTCGAACCTTGGAAAGCGCAACAAGCCCTAGAATAATAAATCCTGTAATTGCAAGAGTTGCAAGTCTGTACCTAAGGCTTCCAATAGACGCCAAACCAGTTACAACCAATCCCCAAACAATTGGCCCTATGAATGATGAAGCCCTCTCAGCAAGCCCAAAATAAGCAAAAGCCAGATTATGTTTTCCGGCAGGCGCAAGGTAACTCATTACAGAACGCGAAACAGCCCAGTTAGCCCCAAACCAAAGCCCCATGATAGTTGTTGCGACGACAAATAAAACAAAATTATTAACAAATCCAACTAATGGCAAAATAATAACCCATCCGCACAGGACAAACATAAGCGTTCTTTTGTGCCCAAACTTGTCAGCAATGTGTCCTGACAAAGTCCCGCCAATAGCAGAAGTAATTACAATCCCTAATAAAATAAAAGTCTTGGTTGTATCAGGAACGTGCCACACTTGCTCTAGGAATATAGGGAAATTATTGGCCGCAGTCAATATTGCGTCATTAAACAAAAAGTAAGCCAGTAAAAATAATCCAACGCCTGAGAATTTAAGCAGTAATTTTGTTTCGCACAAAGTATTTTTTATTTCATTTCCTAAAACAATCTTTTTGCCCTCTTTCTTGGGCTCATTAAAAAATAAAAGCATTGGCAAGGCAAGAATAAAGAAGCCTATGACAGCAGGCAAAAGCGTTTCAGCTCTTGCACTTGCCCCAAAAAGATTTATTTTTCCTGTAGCAAATGGCAGCGCAAATATCAAGCCAGCAGCCTGCCCAAGATAATTTGCAGTTACTCCTAAGCCAGAGACAAGCCCTCGTCTTTCCGGCTTGGAAATATCATTAAGCAATGGTGTATAAAAAGTGAAAGAAAGCAGGTAAAAATAAAGTGCAAGTGTGTAAATAATAAGCGCAGCAATTGGCCTATTAGAAAGAGCAAAAAAAGCGCATAACCCATATAAAACTGCAGTAAAAATAGTCGCATAGCGCAGTCCGCTGATTCTCCTAATGTGCTTATCCAGCAACACTCCTGTCAAAGGAACAGTCAAAAATAGCAAAATTGCGGAAGCAGTAAAAGCCAAATTAAAATGAAAATCGCTTACGCCTTGCTCAATTACAATCCACTGGGCAAAATAAAGAAAAAACACAATGGCAATTATAGAATTGGCAAAATCATACAAAACCCACAAAAAAATGTTCTTTTTTGTTTGCATTTCTATCTCTGCTTCTTAAACTCCTTCTCAATCTCGGAAAGTGAAGCAATATCTTTGATGCTTTTATCCGGCCTGTAGGCTGTTATTCTCGGAAATCGCAAAGCGTATCCAGAGCTATAAGAAGGGCTTTTTTGGATATTTTGATAAGTAACAGCAACAACAACATGCGGAGACACTTTCACTCCGTCTTTATTCTCCTCGATAATCAAAGGCTTGAGCATCTTAGTCATCTCATCATATGTAGTCCCGTCCTCACTTTCCTTTTCTTTCAATCCAGAAGATACTTTTCCAACTTCAACAATATCCCCGCTATTTTTACATCCGACAATATAGCTTGTCAAAAATCCTCCTCGTTTTCCTGTGCCATATTCAGCTCCAACAATTACCAGGTCCAAATCATTCACAATAGGTTTTAGCTTAACCATATAGCCAACTCTCCTCCCCTGCTTGTAGGGCGCGTCAATCTTTTTCACCATAATTCCTTCCTCCCCGCGCTTCAAAGCATCTTTGTAAAATGCAACAGCCTTTTCTTTGCTGTCGGTAACAATTTGATTAGAAGGCATTATTGTCCATTTCACGGGCTTAACTATTTTCTCCAGCAACTTGCGCCTTTCCGAGTAAGTTTCTTTCATAGCTCCTAAGCCATTATAGTATAAAACATCAAAAACATTTACTTCAACAGGCATCTCTTTCACAAGCCTGTCAATGTCATATTTTCTTTTTATCCGCTGGCTCATTGCCTCAAAAGGTCTATAGATTTTAGTTTTTTTATCATACCCGACAACTTCAGAGTCTAAAATAAAGCTCTCGCCCTTGACATTTTTTATTACAGCAGAAACAACATCAGGAAATTGCTTTGTGACATTTTCAAGTCTTCTGGTAAATAATTTTATTTCATTTCCATTCTTGTGAATTAACATTCTAAAGCCATCATATTTGTCCTCAATCGCGGCAGGTGATCCGCAAACATCAAAAGCTTCATCAATATCCGCAACCTTGACTGCAAGCATTACATTCATAGGCTTCCCAGGGGCAACTTCAACTTTTTCCAATTCTTTGCTGCCTTTTCGAGCAGCCATAAAAATTAGGGCAAAATCACTTATCAAATCATAAGCATCTTCCACTTTATTTCTATCTTCAGGGCAAAATGCCTTGGCAATCGCATCAATTAAAATCGCATCGGCAACGCCTACACGCAAATCGCTGAGTAACGTCCTGACAATATAAATTGCTTCAAGTCCTGATGCGCCAGAGAACAATTCAATAATAAAACTTAATTTTCTGTCAACAGAACCTTTTCCTGAAATCTCTACAAGCTTTCTCAAATTATCAAAAACCTTTCCAACGCTCAAACTAGAAGAAAATAAAGTATTTTGCTTCTTTTTGCCAATAAGCTCTCCTGCTACTTGACCTAAATCTCCTATTTTTTTGAATTTCTCAACAACTTTATCTTCGGAAATCCCGCTGCCTCTCGAAATTGCTTTGATGACTAATTGCGTGGAAATTCCAAACTCCCTTTCATCATAATCAGGAAAAACTCTCCCGCGGAAAAGATAAATCCATTCTTCATTTCCTTTTAGTTTGGGCAAGAATTCTGCCAAAATATCAGCTTTCTCCAATTTTTTCGTTGTGCCAGCTAGTTTCTCATAAATCCCAACAATTTCGCTATATTTCATAAAACAAACAAACAAAATGGATATATAATGTTAATCCTTAAAGTAATAGCGCAAATCCCGCGAAAAATCACTTATGTATGTTCTAACGCTTCG
>CAYJRP010000080.1:0-413 GCA_964372675.1 Candidatus Woesearchaeota archaeon
TTCCTGTATGGATCAGGAATTCCCTCCTCTGCGTCCATTCGCCATGCGGATACAGGACGTCCTTCTTATGATCTTTTGTATTATCCAAAACAAGAAGGCTGCAAATAGCAATATTTCAGGTGGGCGTAGGATTACCTGCAAATCAAAGTAATTAATGGCGTATCTTGCAAATTGGTTTTGGTTAGGGATAAACTGGAAAGCATTATTAGAGTTAAGATTTGGGTAAATGCCTTCTAAAATTATCAATATTCCCTTCTTATCTTTGGGTTTATGTCTTGCTATATTTGGATGCAGTATATTATCTATCGCCCTTATCGCTTGAGTTTGACAATTCTCTATAGTCTTCCTCAAATCATCTTGTATGTTCTTTGAGTATCCTAAGAGCGAATTTACACTCGGTGGGTGGCTTGTAC
>CAYJRP010000080.1:423-3845 GCA_964372675.1 Candidatus Woesearchaeota archaeon
TTCACTACACGTCGCTCTTCCGATCTGTACATTGCACTTACCAACTTGTATTTTCAAGATTTAAAATCCCATCCAATTCAAATTCGTTATAAACTATGTTTTTATGCAACTCGGATTTAGGTAAAGACTCTAACAAATTCAAAGCCATATTTTCAAATACTTTCCCTTTTGTGTTTAGATATTCTTGACATTTTCGTAGCAAGAGTTCGTGTTTTTGTGGCATATTTTTGATAAGATAGTAGGGAGCGATCAAAATAAATTTGTCTTCGCTAATTCTGAATATTGGTTTTTCTTGAAACCTTAATTCTGGATTGTTCTGAAGGTCTTGCTTAGTAAATGAGAACAAATTTATCATTTCGTCCAGTTTCTCTTTGAACTCTTGAGAGACAAGAGCCTCTGAAAACAATGAAAGAATATCATCCTTATTGAATGTTATAATTGATTTCCATTTTTCTATATAACTGTTTTCTGGAAACTCCACAAAACATTTGTCTGCATATTCTTCCTTGCTTCTGAATTGATAGCACGCTCCATAAAAACGTAGCTTTTTTGCTTTTTCAACACAAGCTAATAAGATTGCATCAGCAATTGCAGATACTGAAACTATACTAAAGCCATAATTTTTAAAAAAAGTTTTTTCATAGGGAAAATATCTTTGTTCTATGTAGGCTCTCGCATCAGTTGAAGGAACACTTAAAGTTAGAAGCGTATCTTGAAGTTTAAACATGCTATCAGCAGAAAGCGAAATACTCTCTGAAGCTACCATCTTCTTTAATTCTTCCTTGATATCTAAGATTTCTGGTTCCTCTAGAATTACTTTCTTTATTAGTTTCTCTAATATCTCTGTTCTCTCTGTGTTATATTTTAAAATCGCACAGATGTCATACAAAATCTTGAGAGAACTATCTTTCATTTTAAACATCCTAACTCTTTAATTCCGCTTCTAAATTGCTAGTATATTTCGCATATTCTTTCTTCTTTATCGCTTCGAAAAACTGCGGGAAATCTTGAGGAGATAGGAATTTGAAATAATATTTGAATTTGCTCTGTGCTTTATTCAATTCTTTAAAATGTTCCTCAGCATATTTCAGTTTTGCTTTGTTTATATCAGTGACATCTTCGTCAGATTTTATTTCTACAACCAGAATATCTTTGCCTATTTTTATGAAGAAATCAGGATTAAATTTAGCCCATTTTTGATGGCCTCCTCCTCTTTCTAGAGAAGATTTGCTTCCAGCTCTAAAGCTATATGGAACGTCATAAAATCCTCTATCAACGGATTTAATCCATGCGTCAAAACCTTGTGAATACTCTTTCATGATTAAATGCCTTGCAAATTCTCTTTCGTTATTGTGAGAGAGAATTACCAAGTTTAAAGGACATTTGAAGATGTATTTGTTTTCTACTTTCAAGATGTTCTTTCCTGGCGACTCATCTATTGCTTCTTTTATTAAATCTAAATCGTCTGGTTTTGATAGCTTAATAGATGTCTCTTCGATAATCATTGCCTTATGTTTGGAAAACTCAGAGATTTTTGCGCTTGTGGATTGCAAATCTTCTGTATTAACAGAAAATGGTTTTGTTGCTTTTCTTTGAATTGTTGTGGTTCCTGTTGCTTCCCTCTTCAGAACATCGAATGAGCGCTCAATCCTATTTTTGTTTTGTTCAGTAAGCATTCCAGTCTTTTCAGGATCAGCTTTCTTTAACGCTTTTTCAATATCTTCTTTTAGCTTCTTTTTATCAATCTTTTTGGAGTATTTTGTTCCAGCTTCATCATCAAATTCTGATAGCTTGTTAATGATGTCATTTACTACCCTATCTACAGAATACATCTTAACTGGAATTTGAGTTACAACTTCTTTCTCTTTTTGTTCTTTTACTTGGTAGTATGTTGTTCTTAACTTGATTATTCCAGATTGTGTACTCAACTCAGGAATTTTTGGGAATTTGTATTCTCCTTTTCGAGGATGCTTTTTGTGTTCTTCTACCTTTTCATAATTCAAATTCATTAATTCAAAATTATAATTTGTGTCTTTCTCCACAATGTAGCTTCTAACCCTTTTCTCATAATCCATTACCTCTTCAACCAATTCTCTTATCGCCTCTCCCCATTTGTAATGGTTGTAAATCATTACTGTTGGTTGCTCATCAGTGTATTCTAATGGAACTCTTAAGCCCCTTCCTAAAACTTGTGCGATAAGCAGTTTGGAATTGAAGGCTCTTTCTTCATGCGGCACTATTTGGAAGACATTATTTACATCCCAGCCTTCGGTAAGCATCGAGACAGAAACTATCCATTCCACTACATTATTTGGCTTGTCAACGTTCTTCAGTATCTCTCTATTCTGGTTATGCTTAGATGTAACAATCAAAACTTTGTTTTCTGCTTCATCAACCGTAATTTTTTCTTTGTCAATTAAGAAATTCTTTAATTCGTTTGTTAGTTTTTCTGCTTTGGATATGGTTTGCGTAACAAAAATTGTGATATGCTTCTTTGCCTTATTCCAGGTTTTCTTATTTCTTTGATGGTTTGCATAGATTTCTTCTAACTTCTGAGCCCATGTTTTTGCATTTGACTCTTTAAGATAATCAACCTTTTTGATAACCCAATTTCCAGCTAAATCACCCTCCATTGCCTGCATAATGCTGTATCTGTAAACAACGTCTCTTGCATATTCATTGCCCATATATGGAGTTCCAGAAAATCCTACTATGTACTTGAATTTGTACCTTGGGTCTGTCAGGAATTTTTTCCATTCCTTCATGGCCTGCTTGTCTGTTGTTAATGACTCTTCTTCTGGATTCATGATATGATGGGATTCGTCATTTAGAACAAGAGTTCTTTCTCCCTTGCCTATCAAACTATCTTCAATAGAAGAAGTTACGTGAGAGTATGTTTTGTGAACATTGTCAATGCAAATGTCTCCTTTCTTGATTGTTCTTGATGCCTGTTTAATGCTTGGATTGACTTTGTATTTTATTGCAGGATCTTGCAATGTAGCTCTTAAATTTTTGTCAACAACATAGTCCTCAAATTTCTTTACTAATTCATTTTTAACTGTTAATGACGGGCATAAAACTAAAACTTGGTCAACCGCACCTTCGCAAAGAAGAATTTGCGCAATTCCATACATTACCCAGCTTTTTCCTGTTGCAGTAGCCAAATCAATTGTGCATGCAAGTTTGTCGGGAAATTCCAATTTTTTCTTAAACTTGTCAAAAGAGCCATAATATTCTCTTAATGCAGGATTTTTGTCAAAATTTTCTTTAGCCAAATCCTCTGTGTTTTTGTATTCACCACTCAACAAAAACCTTACCGCAGTTCTTATTGCCTCTTTCTGAAATTCTCTATGGCCGCATAACTCATCGAGAAAATCATCATACTTATCCAAATCCAGCTTTTCCGGATTAATGTTCTTTGT
>CAYJRP010000081.1:0-3820 GCA_964372675.1 Candidatus Woesearchaeota archaeon
AAGCAACATAAATCCCAGGTTTTCCGGGCTTAGCCTTCGCACTCTTGTTATCAGGATCATACTTGCCCTTATCATTAACTGCATAAACCTCGACATCCTTGCCAATCCTAGCTTTCAAAACATTAGAATTATAAAATTCTTTCTCATTAGGGATAACATAAATATAAACTTTTTTGCCATCTTTCCCGCTTTTTTCCTTAACAATCTTAAGAATGTTCAAAATATCGCTAACCACTTTATCCAAAGCCTCTTCGGCTTTGTCAAATTTATCATTAATCTTGCTTTCATCAACTTTTGGCCAGTTCTGCGAGGATACAAAACCCTTGCCTTCTTTTTTAGACCATAGCTCTTCAGCAATATGAGGCATAACAGGAGAGATTAATTTAATCCAATCATCGATAACATAGTCATAAAATGCTTCAAGATCATTTTTATTTAAAGAAAGTTTAGCTTTGTTAACTAGATTAAGCAAATCGTAAATTACAGCCATATTGTACTCTCTAAGCTTCATATTTTCAAGCATTTCTCCAGCGTGTTTCTTTATCTTCTCAAATTTATGCTTATAATAATCATCGAAATGACCATTTTTGCAATTTTTAATAGCCTCTTCTACGGCCAAGTAAACTCTTAAGGTAGTTGCTTTAGCATTTTGTGCTTCCTGCTCTTTCCAATCAAAGACCCCAATTAAATTTGTGGAATAAGTCATGTAAAACCTGAATGCGTCGGCTCCATATTTTTCTTTAATATCCAAAAGCGTTACCACATTTCCTTTGCTCTTGCTCATTTTTTCGCCATCACTTACAACAAGTCCGTGAAAACTAATTTTTTTAGGCCAATATTTTTCATCAAATAAAGCGGCAAATGCAAAAATCATAAAAGAAAGATGGTTAGATAAGTGCAAAACAAAAGTATGCCTATGGTCAACAGGCATCCAATATTCAAAACTATCCTTAATTTTGTTAAGTATATTTTTACTAACTCCTAACTTTCTAGAGGCGTCTTCAACTTTTCCTTTTCCAAGATAAACGTATTCAAAAAATTCTGGCGCTAAATTCTCTTTCTTTAGTTTGTATTTTCTAATTAGATTGCTAATTGTGTATAAAGTCATATAAACTGTAGAATCGGACAAAGATTCTATAATCCATTTTTTGTCCAAAGGAAGAGGTGTTCCAAGTCCCCTTTTTCTTGCGCAAGGTCTTTTATCAAGCCAGGCAAAAGTATCTTCGAATTGCTTTTTCATATTTTCAGGCACAATTTCAATTTTTCCTAAGGCCTTGTAAGCTTTATCTTTCCAATTCTTAGCGTTAAAATCCAAAAACCACTGGTCGTCTAAAACAGCTACTATCACCTTGCTACCGCTCCTAGAAACAGCCTTTCGAGAGGTCTCATGCATTATGTTTGCTTCATTATTCTTAATCATCTCTTGCTTGATTTTATCTTTAGCTTCAATAACCTTCATGCCAGCATACTTACCACAAATATCCAACATTATGCCATTATGATAACCTTCTTTGTATACTTCCTGAGTTAATTTTTCCAACAGACCATCATCAACTAAAACGATATGCGCATCCTCCACCACTTTAACCGCGGCTTTGTCTCCATATCTTTGCGTTTCAATTATAGGGATAATTTCAATATCCTCAATTTCTTCTATTTGCTGTAATGTAAAACCATAAATTTTTTTCTTATCCGTTTCTTTCATGTCCTGTAAGTTCTTTAAAGCAACATAATCGCATGGCGCATCGCTTGGAACAGAAGTTACAATTCCTGTTCCAACATCAGCATCAACAAATTTAGACGGCAAAACCATTAACTTGCGCCTAATCATTGGAGCAATGACATGCTGCCCAATTAATTTTTCATTAGTATATCCTTTCTTCTCAACATCTTTTCTCTGATATCTTAGCTTTTCAACAGCTTCCTCGCTCAAAATCCAAGTCTCTGTGCCTACTTTGGCTTCAACATACTTTATGTCTGGGTTAATCCACAAGTTGGTTTGCCCAAAAACCGTTTCAGGCCTTAGTGTTGCGGTAACAAGGAACTTATCTTTTAATTTAAATTTAAGCAATGTGAATTCCATCTTTTCTACAGGATTTATGTCACCATCTCTAATATCATCCTCCCCCATTGCACTCTCGTCTACAGGAGAATACAAAACAGGATATTTCTCTTTAGTTAGATACCCTAAATTATCGTACTTCTCAAACTGCCAGCTTACCATTTGTTGGTGCTCCACATCTCCGGAAGTAAAGCTCCGAGTCCAATCAGCCCCCAATCCAAGAGTCTTATACTCTTCAATCATTTTAGGTATAAAAAAATCAACAATTTTCTGTGGCTCTGCAAAAGAGCTTATAATTTTATTTACTTTGTTTTTATCTTTTATATAAGCAGAAACATAACCTTTGTACAATTCAATCATTTTTTTATCTTTATTCTTAATTGCTGAAGAAATTCCTAAAACAGGTGTGCCACTTACATGAAAGGCCATCGGATAAAGAACGTTAAGACCTTTCATCCTCTTATATCTGCAGTAAATGTCGCTCTCTACCACAGCACGACCATGACCTATATGCAGGCTCCCAGAAATGTAAGGATAGGGGGTTGTAAAGAAAAACTTTTCCTTTTTGGTATCAACCTTCGGCTCAAATGTGCCTGCATCTGCCCACTTCTTCTGCCACTTTTTCTCAATAGCCTGAAAATTAATCATCTTCATATTTAAGAAAGAAAACGAATAAATTTAAAGCTTTGTAACCCTCATAAATTAAATGAAATTAAAAAACATTAAATCTAAAGAGGTTGTTAAAATATTAGAAAATAATGGCTTCCAAATAAAAAGACAAAGTGGAACTCATGTAATTTTACGGAATAATGGAAAAATGGTTGTTGTTCCAGTTCATAAGCCTGTAATGCCAATTGGAACTCTAAAAAGCATAGAAAGGCAATCAGGACTAAATTTCAGAGAGATACTCGAGTAACTAAAACAGGCTCATTGCGCTGTAAGAGTTTTCTCTTTTCAGGAGCTTCCTCAAGTAAAAGATTGACTCCATTCCTTAAATTAACAATTGCTTCATCAATATTGTCTCCAAAATCACTCACGCCCAATTCTATGCAATCAGCTACAAAAACTTTGTTTCCTTCTAATTCTTCTTCATGCAAGGTAATGCTGATAGATAAATTTTCTTCCATAATATCACCCATTTATCAGAGTTTTTATAATTTTCTATTATGCCAAAACTGCTTCAATTAACTCTGGAAACTCTTCAGTTTTCATATCATTAAAAGTATAGTGTCCTCTTCCTTTTAAGTCTATAATCTTACCGCCTAAGGCATCATAGTATATCTTAAGGCTTTTTTTCCCATCTTCTTCCTCATCATCAGCTGTAAACATAATTATCTCCTTAACTCTTTCTTTAATTGTAATATCTATTGGATATTCATAAAATCTCCTTTTTATTTCATTTGAAGGAATCTTCCAAGGCGCTACCAAAATTAACTTATTGATTTTCTTTCCAGTATCTCCCAACCATCTAACAAGAAAGGCGCATCCACAACTATGACCTATTAAAATAGTATCTTTAGTAACCTTATTTTTTTCAAATTCCTTCCTGAACTTCTCATAGTCCGGCTCCCATGGTTCGGGCATTAAAGGGGTTTCAGTGCTAATGCCTTTTGCAATAAGTTGTTTTTTAGTCCAGGGAATCCAATGCTTGTCGTAAGTTCTGGTCTCAGCATTCATTGCTTTTTCCTTATTTGATGGGCATCCATGAATGATTATGCAGTTCATACCAAAATCTGTAAAACCACAGATTTAAAACTT
>CAYJRP010000082.1:0-3766 GCA_964372675.1 Candidatus Woesearchaeota archaeon
TCTTTTTCTAAAGCCCTCATCTTTCCAATTCTCTTTCACAGCATCAGATTGCGGGCGAATTGGGAGATTGTATTCTTTGAATAGTTTTCTGATTGTAATACTGTTTATGCCTGTTTCTCTTGCTATTTCATGGATGGACTTTTTGTTTTGATAGTGTTGGGTTGCTAGATAGTCAGTCACTGATGTTAATTCTTCTGCTTGAGAGTTTCTGTAATTTACTAATTTGTCTATAACTCTTTGCTGGAATTTAGCTTCTAATACAGAATCATTGTTTGTGCCTTGGACAATTCCGGTTAGGCGCTTTTGTTTTGGTCTTTTTGTTTTGGTTATAGGTGTTTCTTGTTCTGCTTGATTGTTTTCAATTCCGAAGTATTCCTTTAATGTGTCTATTGAGTTTCCAGCCAATCTGACTATTTTAGAATATCCTGCCTTGCTTAAGTCTTTTTGACTAGCGTGTGGGTGAGCCATTATGTAATCTTGGGCACTCTCAAATGTTTCTGGAGTATCTACTAATGCTTCGTTCATTCTTTCAAATACTTGCAGCTTTCTATCTTCTGCTGAATAATGCCTTTTTACCATAATTTTAGGGCTTTTTGGCTGTTTTTAATACTTTGCATATGATTTAGCAAAGATATTTAACTCTTATCATTAGAGCAGAGACTTGCCATTCTTTAGAATGTCTTTTATTAATGGGTCTGATACGTTTTCTTTTATTTCTTTTTCAGTAAAGAAATGCAACTCTATGGTTTTGCCTTCTTTTTTTCCAATGCTTTGGGCTATTGAGACAGCTTTCTTTTTTATCTTGTCATCCGATTTTTTATGCAAAATCACTGCCAGGTCAATATCAGATTTGTCTGTGTGTATTAGTTTTGCATAACTACCGAATAAAATAATTTCTGAGACGGGCTTTAGTTTTGACATTTTGTCTATAGCTTCTAATAGTATAACAAAAATTGGATATGAAAGGTGCAATTTGTTATACTCTTCCTTTATCATATCAAAAATCTTTTTTGTCCTCTCAAATTCAAGCTTTAATGAATAGCCTTGCTTTTCATGTTTTATTATGCGAAAAATAAGTAGTTTTGCCAGGGCCTCATCAAGCGGCACGTTATTAAGAAGTGTTTTTTCTTTTATTTCAGATCTTGTGTAACGGCTTCCCGGGCTGATTGCCAGATATGCTATAATTCTTGCCATATTTTTATTTAGGATATTAGTTATCATTTTTTTGCATAAGTCTTTTTATCTTTTCAATATAAGGCATTACTGTTTTTGTTAAAAAGTTTTCTGCTTCCTCCTTATACTTCTCTTTCATGAATTCAGAACCAGTGTAATACTGCACTTTCATTCTTTCCTCTTTTGCTTCTGCTAAATCATTTGCAATCTTTATGAACTCTTCATATCCTGCCTGCAGAAGCCCTAAGATTTCTTTGTCTTTTATTATTTCTCTTAATATTTGTATTGTTGTTTTATGTACTTTTAGGTCTATTTTAATTCGGAACTCCTTTGCTAGAAATAGTTTTGTCACGTCATGCATTGTATAATACCCCGAGATAATACTCCAGCGCGGAAAGTTATTTTTCACAAACTGCGCATGATTCATGTTCTCTTTGTAAGAATTTTCAAAGAAATTAATATAGCGCAGCACTTCAGTCTCAACTATGATGCTGATGCTGTTGTTTTTCACATAGCGGTCTATATCCATCATTATACCTAATTATTGGTATTTATATATTTTTCTATATGCGGAGTACCTAATTATTGGTATTCATAAGCCCATTTTATTGGTACTAAACTAACCCCTCTCCGCCTGTTGTCCTGAAGATTTAGCAAAGATATTTAACTCTTAGACTTTTAATCTTGAAATGGAAGAGGTTTCCCGGACTATTGAAAAACCGAAAGTGGAACAAGTTAGCCAAGAACAGATACATGATTTGTTATTTACTGAGAAGATTAGCTGGCAGGCGATTATTTATGACTTAATCAATACTGAACAGTTAGATCCATGGGATGTTAATTTAACTGTTTTGTCACAGAAATACTTAGAAAAAGTCCGGTTGCTGGAAGAAGCTAACTTCTTTATTTCTTCTAAAGTCTTACTTGCTGCTTCTATTCTTCTTAGATTGAAATCTGAAATTATTTTGAGCAGAGATTTGCCGGGACTGGATGAAATTTTGTATGGAAAGAAAGAAGAAAGGAAATATGTTCAGGAAAGAATTGAGCTAGAGGAGGAGATTCCCGGGCTAATTCCCAGGACGCCTTTGCCGAGATTCAGAAAAGTTACATTGCACGAATTGATGAGTGCTTTGGGAAATGCGATTAAGACAGAGAATAGGAGAATAAAGAGGCATATTGTTCTTAGGCAATACGAAATGGAGGCGCAAATTCCTTTAACTCGAGGGCATATTAATCTTAGGGAAAAGATAAGAAATATTTATGGCAAGTTGAAAGAGATTTTTACTGACAGGACTGAAAAGTTGGCTTTTTCTGAATTAGTTAATTTGAGCAGAGAAGATAAGTTAACTTCTTTTGTTTCGCTGTTGCATTTAGACACGCAGCAGAAAGTTTGGCTTGAGCAGGAAGGCCACTTCCAAGAAATCTGGATTTTGCTCAAGAAAATGTATGAAGAACAAAATAAAGAAATGCTTGCTAGACTGAGGGCTGAAGTTGAAGCTCTTGAAGCCTCGCACGATGCTGAAGCAGAAGTCATTGCGTCTGAACTTGGTGCTGATGGTAAGAAAGTGGAAACAATTTACGATGATATTGAAGAGGCAAGTGGGTTTGAATCTGGATTAATTGCGGGGGAGATTGAAGATGATTTCTGATAATTTAAATATAAGTTATTTGTTTAATAATTATGGAATCAAATTATGAGGTGTATCTAAAAACAGACCTTAGTCGATATATATGGGGATGGGCTGCTATTTGCGATAAAGGGGTTGTGGCAATTGGAGATAATGCTAAAGACGTTTATTACGAATCCCAAAAGAAATATCCTGACAAGAAAGTGCTTTTGGTAAAGGTTCCAGATAAAGAAACCATGCTTTTCTGACATGACTTTATCTTCTCGATATAAATCAATACAGAGACCAGATGGAAATTTTGTTAAAACTCCGAGTAATTCTAGTGTTTTGTGGTGACCAATTGGGGGCTAGGAAGGTTGGTAGTATTTTCTTGGATAATAATTGGGTTCTTCTCAATTATTTGGTTGCGTATCATTACTTGGTAAAACAATCTTATCTCTATCACTCCCTTATCTAGGCGGGCTTTAAACTGCCACTTGGGGATTGTTCTTAGATTGGATTTTTGCATGCCTAAGAATTTAGAAGCTTCAAATATCTGGATGCCAACAATGAACTCTTCTTCGTCTATATCAATAACCATATTTTGAAATTCTAAGGAAAAATTGTATTGTCTATTTTTTACTTTAAAGAATAGAATGTCATTTACAAAATCATAATCCATTTCTCCTTCTGCTTCTAATTTTCTTTCTTTCATATTTTAGGTACCTGCCAATCCTGTATATAATAAAAGGTAACTATATTAACCTTTTGAGATTCGATGCTTATTATGATTTTTAAAACTTTGTTTTCTTTACTTTTGGAGTTATAAAAAATTGTGTAATTTTTATTATGCTGAATTCCTACTAAAAATGGCTTCTCTTTTAAGATTATTTTAGTCAATTCTTCGCATGTAAATAGCTCTTTTTGCTCTTTGCTTAATCTAAAAAATGTATGGTCAGTGCATCCAAATTGTTTTTGGCCATATT
>CAYJRP010000083.1:0-3734 GCA_964372675.1 Candidatus Woesearchaeota archaeon
TTATTTCGGAGCTTTGGGGGTGTGCTCGTCTGCCCATTTTGATAATTCGCCTGCTTTTACCCTTTTCAGGAAATTGCCTGTCCCGTAGCCGTTGTTCCTAGTAAAAGGACCAGGACGGTCTATGAAAAGATCATAAACATCTTTTGGTGCGTCCCTTTCGGAAGGTATGACAAAATTTATTCCCTCATAGGTTGTCAGCTTTACCGGAATGCGCATATCTTTAAGAAATATTTTATAGTCTTCAGACTCAAGAACACCATTTTCTCCCGCAATTGCTTCATTAACTTTGATAATAAGATTGTCTGGCGCAGCGGCTATTTCTCTTGCATTAATAGCCCCCAGCAGACCAAAACCGCCTATAGCAATAGTGCCAACGCCAAGCGCAATATATTTTGCAGGCGCTCTTATCAAAAAATCAGCTAACCTATCAAAAAGGCTCATGAATTATTATGCTAATCTTTGTATTTAAGATTATGTTACGCTTTTTTAGTTAGGGAAAATGCATAGTTTTAAAAGTTAGATATATTCGTATTTTCATGGCAGATATCCGACTTGTAGATATGAACGGGAGTTTTACTGAACATGTCTATGATAGAGATAGACTAGATAGAAGGCCTTCTAACTTAGCTGAGGCATGGAGAAATTTTGCCAGGCCTCACGGACACGATATACTTTTTACTAAAAGAGGCTATCTTGTTGTTCAGGAACGAGCATTGGAGAAGAGACATCACCCAGGTAGACTTTACCCTTTTCACGGAGGGCATATAAGCAATAAGGATTTTTTAGATGCCGAAGGAAACGATGTTTGGGCTGCTTATAGGATTGGAACAAGAAGAGAAGTTAAACAAGAAATTAGTATAAGTGTTCCTAATGAAGATTTATTTTCTGTTACTGGAAAATATATGCCGCGCAGAGAAGTTGAACTTGATTATAACGTGTATTTAAGAATGTTTGCGACCATTTATAATAGGGATAAGCATGGTCCAATACGAGTTAATCTAGGGGAAGCCCACAGCGTAGAGTACATGACTGTAAAGGACGTTGAAAAAGAAAAATTATTTGAGGGCGCTTTAGAGGACAGGTTTGGGCAACGCCTACTTAATTTCTGTTATGAAACTGCGGACAAAATTAGAGCGCGTGGCCCAGATGAGGTGCTAAAAGAATGGAGAAAAGAACGTGAGCCTATTGTTCTATCTCCGGAGGATAGGCTATTAGAGGCGGCTCCTGAAGCTCTGCAGGCAATTAGGGATGCTCCTCCAGAAAATTCTACATGGTTGGATAGGCTGGCAGTGTATATAGCTGGTTTTAAGACTATTTGGAGAAGACCACCAAAACTTTAATTAAATTCCTTTTTCTCTCAACCTTTTATTTATCTCGGTGATTTTGTCCATTAAGTTATTTATTTTAAAATCAAGATTATCGTGCTGGACTTTTAATTGGGATATTTCAGCGTTGAAGCTGGATTTTCTTCTTGCGTCTCGAAGAGAATCTGCCACAGATGTTGAACTGCTGCTTGAGGCCCCTGCTCCTGCAAGCGTGCTTAGAAAATCAAAGTTTGGGCTTGGTGGAGAATTGCCGGAACTGCCTGCATTAACTAAAGATGTTTTTTGCTCTTTTATCAGTCCGCGTTTTTGCATCAACGAATAGTCAATCACATCGGGGCTCTTTTTTTTAAACCAAGGCATGATTATTACAATTAATGGTTTTATTAAAACCTATCGTTAAAAGACTTATCAATTATCTTATACAATCCTCTTTGGGAATTTGTTATCTTTTTATGGATATAGTTAACACCCTCCTTTGTTATGGATTATATTGATCTATCTTCAAATTGGTTATCCAAAGAGCTTTTAAATAACCCCGCCCTTTGTATTTAATATTAAAGAGGGAAAATGCCTGATATACATAAATTAATTGCTGCAATAAGCCCTGACACTTATTGCTCTGCTGAAATAGACAATGAAACTGGCAAGCCTATTAGGGATGCTGTTAAAGAGATTGTCAGGGCTGGAGGCGCTGATAAATATATGAAAGCTGCTGACAAAGCAAAGCTGGTCAAAAGCGAAGTTTTATTTGATTATGACGAGGCAACTAAAAACCCTGTGGCTTTATGGGGATTGACAGCTCCAAAAGAAGAGCACAAGCTGAATTATGATTCGGCAAGCGAAGGCCTTGAGCCAATTTATTTTTGGCTTCTGGATTATATGAACGAGAGGTTTGACAAAGATGTCGAGAAAATAACAGATAACTTTGTAGCTTCTCCGGGCTCGGGGCATTTTCAAGAGATGCAAAATAGGCTTACTCAAATGCAGCAGGAAATTTCCAGAACAATGGGCAACGTAAACACTGTGATAAAATCTATTTTGAATCTTATTTATGACTTAAAAGATTTTAATTTGAGGCTCGATGCCTATAAGTTATTTCATTCAGAAAACAGGATGGAAAAATTTAAGGGTTTGCTTTCTTTAAAGCAAGTCTGGCTTGACAATGTGGATATAAGAAAAGGCCGCGGCAGCATCAACGCCCTCTCTTCCGGCGAGCTTGATTTTGTAACCCTAAGGGATGCATTTATGGCTGTAGAAAATAGCGATTTAAAAGACAGGAGCGGGCGGGAAATTGACTTAAATGACAGAGTTAAGAGAATTTTAAAACAAAGAGCTGACGAGTTTTTCAGATGGATAGATGAATCAGAAAAGTCGCTGAAACAGAGATCTGAGATTGAGAAGAATTATTTGCGCTCTCAAGTGAACATGCTGAAATTATATGCCCGCTGGGTCAAGCCTTATTTGAAAGCTGCGCAGAAACTTGAGCAGAATTATGGCTCCAAGCAGGCAGCTTTGGTTACGACGTTTAATACAATGCTTTTGGAGCTGTCTCTGCTTGCAAAATCACAATACAAGCCGTCTGACGATGTTGGCCAGAACTTGCTTCCCGAGATTTTCAAGAAATTGGAGATTTCCGAAGGCGTTAGAAAATATTATACTGTTGTAATTACGGAATTCAAGTTCAGAACAATTCCCCAGAAAATATCCCAGAGAGGGGATTGGGGGTTTGGCGGAAGAGCAGATGTAACATTTACAAGCTATGCCTTGAATGACCAGGAATTGCAGGTTTTGAAAGAAGAAATGGAGCGCGATGATTTTGCAGGCGTAATGTCTCTTATTGAAGGAGCTACCGAGCAGAGCTTAAATGAAATCGCAAAAGACTTGGATGATTTGCTTGGAGACAAGAAAAAAGAGGAAGAGGAAAAAAAGAAAAAAGACATGGCTTCGCAGGATGTAAATCCTTTTGGGGCTTTGTTTGGAAATTTCCAGTTTAAAAATTTTTTCAAGAACTCATTTAGATTTAACAAAAAGAAAAAAGACAGGAAAGATGATTTGTCAAAGGGCATAAAGCCGGATGATAAGTATGAAAAAGTCATGCGCTCGCAGGCCATAATAGGCGCGAGGAAACTATGCTTTAATATTTATGATACTTACAAGAAAGCGCACAGCATGCCTTCCCATCCTGATTATTATGACAAGATTTGATTTCCGGTAATACCTCGATGCTTTGCATCGGCTGGGATAAAAGCTTAAGTAATTAATGCACCAGTCTTTTAGTGAATTTGGGAGATAGGATAGAAAGAAATATGTCCGAGAACAAGGAATAACTAAAAACCAGCTTAAATTAGTTGAAAATCACAAAACCCTTCGGGTTTTTGCTTGTGGTTCATCAAAAACAAACTTGTTTTT
>CAYJRP010000084.1:0-3593 GCA_964372675.1 Candidatus Woesearchaeota archaeon
AGTCTACACAAACTGCGGACTTTAGTCCGCAGTGAACGCAAAGACTTTGTGATATATGTTAAATACTTTGTTCTGATTTGAGATAAAGTATTTAAAGGACATTTCGCTTTAATGAAAATAGTTTTTTACGATGAAAAAGAGAATAGTGAAGCATTCTGGAAGAGAGGCTTATGCTCGGACCTTGCAGAGAGAAGCCGCATTGCACGGCTACAGGAAAAATCTTTATTCAATTTTTGGAATACTTATATTATTATTTGTTTTTGGTACTGTAGTCGGGACAAATACTGGTTTGTTTAGTCTGCTGGCTCCTGTGTTTTTACAGGCTGGAACTCCAGAAGGCTTACAGTATGGCAATTGTAATGACCAAGCTGATAACGACCTTGATGGCTTGACTGACTTTTATGACTGGACCATTTCCACTGTTCCGAATCCAACAGGCGACGGAGGATGCATTGGAATTCAATCCGTAATTCCAACCACGGTCTCAAGCAACCAGGAAACCAGCATCTCTGTAATTGCTATTGGTGTGAGTCCCAATGCGCAAATTCTGATTGGAGGCCAATTTTTAGCTACTCCCAATTCAGGCTCCATGACTGTTTCTTTAGGCGCAACTCCTGCTGATGCTGCTCTTTTGACTATAAATGTTATTGACTTTTGCGCCGCTTTGTCTCCTCAGGGCGCAACTAATGCTGGCTGTGTTGTTGCAGGAAACGTCGATTTGCAAATAACTAATAATAATGCTCCTGATCCATTGGATTGGAGCGCCCCTGTTAGCGTAATAATTCAGCCGGATGCGCCTGCACCAATACCTGCCCCTTCTCCCAACAGCGTGTATGCCGACACATCTACTCTCGTGACTTTTACCCCTGGAGCCGGGAACGAATTCCTTTCTTATGGAGGAATTAACTTTTTGCCTGATGGCAGCGCTCCGCCTTACGAGGGCACTTCCTTGATATTTTACGATCAGGATCCTACTGTTCCTAATTCTGGAGCCACTCAATTAGCTATTGTTCACCAGTCGCCTCCTGGCACTCCTGCTGCTTCTGGAGCTCTTTTTTACAACGCAGGAAATTTAGAATTTACAAGCATCTTTAACGCTCCGCCTGGAACATATTGGGTGCAGGCATGCAACTTGCAAGCTGATGGCACTCTGCCTTATAATCCAACTTATGGCTGCTCGCAGAATTTCGGGAGCGCACAGCAATTTACAGTAATAAATTCTTGCCAAAATCCTGCTACAGCGCCTTCAATCAGCTCCATAGACTTTAGTTATGTTGACGCAGGGGGAAGCACAGTGATATTACCAGCAAATTCTTTTCTTAATTATATTTCTAATCCAATTACCCTGACAATACACGGGAATTTCCCAGCTACTGCGACTTACAACTTGAATGTAAACGGTTTCCCTCTTGTACCAAGCCTTGCCCTGACTCCAAATGCGCAAGGCGATTTGGTAATTCCTGCTATAAATTATTACGGCTTCCCTGCAGGGCCACTCACGATAAGTGTTAGCAATGAGGGTACCTCTTGCACTTCTGCTAATAAACTTGTTACTGCTAACGGGCTTACTCCTATAGTAACATCTTCGCCTTCATCCGCATTTACACAAGATTTTATTACTATATCTGGAAATAATTTCTATCCTCCTCTCGTTCAAGGAGGCACTCCTCCTTCGGGAATTGGTTTGGTAGCGGACTCGACACCTACAGATCCGAATCCTCCAACACCTGCAGATATTGCAAATTGGATTCCAACCAATATTGCCTATACTGTAGATTCAGGCACGCAGATTGGAATAGGGATACCAACAGAGCAGCAATTGTTAGCGCTTGGACTTGGAGGATTACCAGGGACATATTATTTAGTTGTAACTAATCCTGGTGCTGTTCAAGGAAGCCCTAATTATCTTTCTAATTTAATCACTATAGGCATTTCTGTTCCTCAATGCAATAACGGCCTTGATGATGACGAAGATACTTTGATTGATTTTCCTAATGACCCTGAATGCGATAGCACGCAGGATAACAGCGAGACAGGTGTTTGTGGGAATAACATAATGGAAACAGGAGAGCAATGCGATAATGGCGCGAATAATGGTGTTGTATGCACTCCGGCTTATGGATCTTCATGTAATTATTGCTCAAGTTCTTGCACAACTCAGACTGTTCAAGGAGGTTATTGCGGCGATATGGTTGTGCAAGGTAGCAATGGAGAGACTTGCGACGATGGCACTGCGCTGAATGGATTACCCAATCAATGCAATCTTCAATGTACGGGCACTACTGCTTCTGTTTGCGGAAATAATGTTCTTGAAGCTGGCGAGCAGTGTGATGGGACAGGCGCAGGATTGTGCACAAGCGGAGGGTCTTGCTTAAGCAACTGTATGTGCAGCGCTCCACCTCCTCCAACAATACAAATTGTTTCTCCTACTAACGGGCAAACAATAAATGTCGGCGGAACAACAGCAGATGTCGATGTTTCTTACAGCGTTGCAACTTGGAACGTTGGAGGAAAATTAAGTGCTCATGCTCACGCGCATCTATCGAATATGCCTAGTTATACATTTGCTAATCATCTGATGATTTATAACAGCCCTGATAATGTTGTTGAATTTGAAACTACTCCTGGAATAACGTCCTACGCTACATGGATTGATGCTAATACTATTCGGCTTCATGGTGTAAATTTAGGGAGTCATCAGTTAAGAATGCATTTGGCTAATGCGGACCATAGCATTCCAAGTGGAAGCACCGCTGATACAACAGCCACATTTACTGTAGCTGCATCTCAAACATGCGGAAACGGGGCTGTTGAAGGCACAGAGCAATGCGACGATGGAAATACTGCTAATGGTGATGGATGCTCGTCTACTTGTCAGACTGAAAGCTCTGGAACTACTGGTGGGAGTTCTGGAGGATCTAGCGGAGGAAGTTCCGGCGGATCAAGTGGAGGAGTGACTCCTCAATGCAGTAATGGGAGAGATGATACTGACCCAGAAGATACGTTAGCTGACTATCCGCGCGATCCCGGCTGCAGCAGTAGAAATGACAACAGCGAAGTTGACCCAATAACTAGTGTTCCAGCCCCACAATTGCCTGGAGTTTCAGCGCAGTGCAATGACAATACAGATAATGATGGCGATGGGCTTATGGATACTGAAGATACCGACTGTACAAACACAGAGGATAATGATGAAGCAGGAGAAATTTCTGCTGGCAACATTGGAGGCGCCAGTGGGCAGGCTGTAATTAGATTAATATTCTGGATAATCATGCTTGCTTTAGCCGCAGGAATTGCCATAGTCGGATACAGAATTGCAGCGACTTATATGAAAGATAGGCCTGCTGGGTCAAGTAGTAGTTCTTCTGGAAGTTCTTTCTTTAAACCAACTGCTCCTTCTGCTCCGGGTCCTCTTAGATCGTCACCTTCTGTCCAGCAATCTTCTAATACGGCGAATACAAAAGAAAAAGATGCTTATGCGAGATTAGTCGCTGAGCAAGATGATGAAGGGAATGTTTATTCTGCTAGATAAAAGAATTAATAACACACCATCCCGATTTGAGATTAGATAACCATTTTACTTCTTTTTTGAA
>CAYJRP010000085.1:0-3557 GCA_964372675.1 Candidatus Woesearchaeota archaeon
ATGTTGTAGCATTCTTAGAATCTTTGAAAAAGTAAGATATTAAATGACTGATAATCAAATCCCTGTATAAGCAATAGTTATCCCGTCTTTTTCAGGGCAGGCGTAAGCAACCCTCTTCCCGTCTTGCTCTGCAAGAAGCTTTGGCACAATCCTGAAAGAATTCCCAGTATCAACATCCTCGCCTAAACATATAAACACCGACTTTCCTACTGTTATCGTGCCTCCAGCAAGAGGCTCGTTAGCAACAACACTCCCCAAACCCTTATCCCACTCAAATATTTTAATTCCATAAATGGGCACATTTCCAATGTTGTTAATATCTACAGCAGATTCTTTATTAACGTTCCCAGGACAATTTGGAGCGCAAGGCAAATCAGGGCAATTAGGAGAATTTTCCACAACCTGCGACTCAAATTCCACTTGCCCGCAGGAAACTTCAACAGTCCTGTCGCCTTTAACAGCTTTCTCGCTCAAGAAAGCCCGCGCCCAAAGAAAAATAATAGTTGCTAAGACAACAACTATAACAATTAGCAGCACAGTCGCAATAACCGGAGATACGCCTTTCTTTTCTCTTTTTTTTAGCAAAACCATATTATAATTTATTTCCTTTATCTTTTATATCTTCCCCTTTTTAATATCTTGTCATTATCCAATCAACAAGAATAGCTTAAGATGTAATAACTATTAAGGTTAATGTATTCCCCTCTCAAAGATAGACGGATTGTTAATTCTCCAGTTTAAACACAGGTAACTGTTTTTTTCACAACAGCTTCCGTGCATATGACTGGTTTATTATTTAGATACATAAAAGGTTCAACAGATATTTCCTGTTCTGCTCCAATTGTAGGAATTCCAGAAGCAGGGAAATCATAGTCTCCGCAGAATTTCTCACCGGGCCTCAATTCAAGGCCATTTCCAGAAGGTCCAACAGGGCATTTATTCGGGTCAGTATCAAACCAATTTGTTTGCACAGAAGGGTCTTTCAAAGTGCTCTTAAAAACTCTATCAATTTCGCCTATTTTTATGAAAGCGCTGTCAATACTGAAAAGCCCCCTGTTAGTAATATTGATGTAAATGTCCTGAGGCAGAGTATTGGAGCTAATCACGCAAACAACTTCATCAATGCTAATATCAACATCACTGGAGCAGGCAGGTTTATCCGAAGGCAAATAAAGTTTTAGGTAAAAGAAAACTCCGGCAGCCAAGGCAAGAGCAATGACTATAAGAAGCACATATCCGACCATTAAATCGACGCCCCCTTTATCTTTTAGCAACAAATTTCTCCCCATTTTCATCCTTGATTAAAACAAAATAAAACTTCTGCCCAGGACTTAAGTTGAAAGTATAATCAATGCCTCTTATTGTCACAGTTATGTCACTAGTTGATCCTATGATTTGAGCAGAAGTGGCGGTAGTTAGGTCTATCTGTTGGTTAATTGCTGTTGGGCCCCCCGTGCTGAGAGAAACAGCATTTATGGGCGCGTTATAATAACGAATGGCATAATAATTGGCTCCGTTAGCATCTCCCCAAATGAACAATACCTCCTCGCTAGAAATATAATCATTGTATTTGCTTAAGAAATCTTTAACATCATTCTGGTCAAATGTTCCACCAAAATCCCCGGGGGCGATGACACCTCGGTCCAAAACCCAATCTGCTTCAAATTTGACTTCTTTTGTCAAATCATAAAATGCATCGCCATCGTTTCCGGCCTTTGCGGTATTTGCAATTTTGCTCGCACCAAGCACAAGCCCGGCAATAATTATAGCAGCCATCAAGAATGCCTGCCCTCTTTTGTTCATCACCATTGTAAAACAAAGCTTTTCCAATTTTTAAAGTGTTCTATAACAGGACAACAAAGATTAAAAACAGACAGCCAAATAAGAAATTATGAGATTTTACCTATCTGCAAAATGGGAATTGAAAGACACAGTAGCTAGAATGAGAGATAGAATAATTTCTTGCGGGCATACTGTGCCTGTGGATTGGACGCTTCGCGCCTTTCAAAGAGATTATGATACTTTTGAGAAGTCAAGAGAATTTGCAGATGAAGAAGCGAGGGCAATATTAAATTCAGATATTTTAATTCACCTTTCGAATATGAGTGGTAGAGGGAAATATGTTGACTTGGGAATTGCTATAGCCGGAAGTCTTTTACAAACTAGGCCAAAAATTTATATTGTAGGTTCTAAAGCTAATGAGTCTCAATTCTATTTTCATCCCATAGTAAATCGGATTTTAAATGATAATCCGTTAAAAGCTCTTGAAGATATTTTAGATTCTATAAATGACTAGAGAGAAAGAAGTTTTTAAAGATTGGCAGAAGCCAATTAGTCTAAAATGTGTTCGTGATAATGGTCTAGATTTTCCTTCAGCACTCTAGCCCTTTCATAATCTTCATTAGCAACAGCATCTTTTAGTGTAGATTTAATAGCTCTAAAAAGTCCAGTGCGTTCATTAAGAGGTCGTTGGTTCAGAATTTCAGTAATAGTATCAAGTTGAGGCCTTTCGCTTGGATCATTAACACTCAAGTGAAAAGCACTTAAATAAAGCCCACCTAGTTTAGAAACTCTCCAAGTTTGTAATTCTTCCCGGAGGTATTGTTTTAACTTTGGCATCTTAATTATTTAGAAATAAAGGCCGTTTTTAAACGTTACATAATTAGAGCAATTCCATTTAACGTAGCCTTTTCTTTTATCTCTTTACAAAGCAATCCTTGTCTAGATATTTTATCATCTTCTATGTCTATCATCGTACTGCTCATCCCTCTGCCATCGCTATGAAAACCAAAAAAACGAGTTTTCCTAGCATCATAAACATAGTCCACTTTATTTATTATTTCTTTTTCAACATCTTTAAATTCAAAATGATTTCCAGCTCCAGAAATATTAGCACTAGAACCAAATACAATTTTTCCTCTGCCCCTAGAGAATTTTATGAGTTCATCAGCAAATTCTCCCATATTAACAAAAATACTAATTTTTCCATTTTTAGTACAAAGACTATTACTACTAGGATTTTTCTTGAATTTTCCAATTAAACCCAAAGGATAGCCAAGTTTATAATAGAAACTTGCCTTATCAAAATTAACTAAAATATCTTGCAAGGTTTTTTCATCACCGAGGCAAACAAGTGGTTTTTCTTTAGATCTTTTTTTAACTTCATAAATCTTTTCTACGCAAAGAGGATTTGTAAAAAGTAAGGCATATCCAACATCTAGGGGAACAAGTGCAATGCCTCCAGAATCTATGCATTCAAAAGTTTTTCTGACTTCTTGCGAATATTTCATTTTAAATAACGTAGGCCCGGAGATTGCTCGGCTTTCTACCAGCAGTTTTACCTTCCACTTTCCTCGGTGTTGCTTCCCCGCAAGCACCGGAACTTCTGTTTAGGGCTGCTCCGATCAAGGTCTGACCCAGTTCACAGGAGCACGGTCGAACAGGACAACACGTCAACGTCCAGCGAAAGACTGTGTTAGTCCGCTTCACGCACTCCTTCAGCCTGCCTAAAGCCCGCTTGCATATGGCGCAGGGCTAGCGCGCCGGCTTGCCTACAT
>CAYJRP010000086.1:0-3545 GCA_964372675.1 Candidatus Woesearchaeota archaeon
ACAATGATTTTGGAGAAGAATAAGCTTTTCATTCAAGTTTTAAGGGTTACCGAAATGTACAGGAAGGCAGCAGACCAGGGTGGCATGAGTGGCACTGGGCCGATTATCTACAGGCTGCCATGCGAGGAATTCTTCTGTGAAGTGGCCGGGAGATTGAGGGAGCTTGCAGGCCGGTACAGGGAATACGACGCTGTTATAGGCAGGATAAAAGACCGGGAGGACATCGCGGACGAAGAGAGTCAGTGTTGTATTGAATTTGTAAATAGCACGCTGGAAGATCTCCGCAGCATGAATGAAGCATGCTTGATGTTCTACCGCGCGGTTTCCAGCGCAGAAAATATGATAAGGAATAAACTGAATTACAGCCGGGGAAGAATTCAGCAAGAGGTTGTTGAAGAACTCGGGGGCGAATATGCGTCAGGCTATTTTGATTGGCCAGATGAAAAGCTAAGAGCATTCGATGACAGAGTTACTGAAAAGACGCCGCCTGAAATAGGCATTCATCAGTACAGAAACAGCATGAGTTTTGCTGGTCTCCTGGATTTGTACAACGACGATAATTTGAGTTTTTTAATCAAAAACGATTATCTGACATCAAAAACATTGGAGGAACTGGCAGGCAGCATGGAAAGAGGCTTGATAGAAAGACGCGAAGATCCGCTTTTGCGGTCAGACTTAATGCGCATGAGCATGGAACAATACGACAGAATAGTGGACCTGATAGAAAGCGAGTTCAGGGAACTGCAGGACAAAAAGCAAAAATAGCCCTTACTTCCTTCCCTTCACCAGGATGACGAGCCCTATGATTACCAACACAACGCCGCCTATCTGGAGCATCTGGTCGCTGAAGTTGAGGTTCAGGCCGGCGGACTGGAGGACCTGCGGGGCTCCGGCGACCACAAGGCCGATTAGAAGGATTATTATGCCCAATATCATCGCTGCTTTTGCCATTTTTTCACCTACTTATTATTGTTCTGGCCCGTATTTAAGCTTGGATTCAAATCCGTCATATTTTTGATTAATCTTTTTCCTACAAAAATAACAGAAAAAGATTAGTGGACAGTGGGGGGGTTCTTACCCTAGGTTAAGTTCCCTTTCAAATAAAAATTGAACATACAATAGTCTAGCATGAGTGAATTGATAAAAGAATGGATAAAAGAGGAAAAGACATCATTTAAGGGCTGGGGCTTTTCTCACCTCAAAAACAGAAAAATAGACTCAAAATTGCCTTGGGACTATATTTCGATAGTAAGAAAATTCACCAAAAAATCAAAATCGGTTCTTGACATGGGAACTGGTGGTGGGGAGATTTTTGCTTCATTAGCACCATTTCATGGCCGTGCAACTGCTACAGAGGGTTATAAACCCAACTATTTACTTGCTAAGAAACGACTTGGGCCATTGGGCGTCAAAGTATATTTTGAGAATTCTGCTGTAAGAAAAATGCAGTTCAAAGATAATGAATTCGACCTTGTTCTGAACAGACATGACGCCTTCAACACGGAAGAAGTATTTAGAGTTCTCCAGAAAAAAGGTATATTTCTTACACAGCAAGTTGGTAGTGGAAATCTGAAAGATCTGATAGAATTCTTCGGGTCAAAATCAAAATACAGTATAGTTTTTGAAAAAGTCAAGCGTGAGTTAATGAAATCTGGATTTGAAATAAAACTTGCCAAGAAATGGAAGGGTAAAACAGAATTCAAAGATGTTGGGGCAGTTGTGTATTTTTTGAAAGCTATACCTTGGATAGTGGAAGGTTTTAGCGTTGATAGTTACACAGAACATCTTCTCAAACTTCAGAAAAAACTTGAAAGCAATAAAAGAATAGTTTTCACAGAAACAAGATTCATAATTCAAGCCGAAAAACCATAACTTCGATTATCCAGAGACTTGAACCCCAAGTCCAACTCCCAGTGAATCCATTGAACCTGCTGTTATATAATATGTCTTTTGGGGTTCACCAAGACCTTTTCTCTGAGAAAAGGGATTGGTATGGACTGTGGGGGATTTGAACCCCCAGCCTCTTGCTATTTTATATGGGGTACGATGCGCCGAAGGCGTAGGGTACTTGCAAAGCAAGCGATCTGACACGGACAGCCGCACCTACGGTGTGGCATCATCCGTTGATCTAACAGCCCACAATTCGGTTTTTCATTATCTCTGAAGCCTGTGCTTAAATAAATGTATTTCGTAGTTTTAGAATGGATGTCTATCCGATAGGAAACGGATTTACTTTGTATAACATGGTATTGGGTATCGCTGATTATTTAAGCCTTGTTGATCTGGAGTTCGTTGCATACGATCCCGATTTGGCTGATTACTATGTTGAGCCGAGAATCAGGCTCTTGGTTTCTCCGTCAGAGCTGGAGCACTTCGGCAGTTTCACGGAAATAAGAGATTACATATGCAAAGAAAATGAGGTTTTGGGTTTTGTTTCTTTAGTAAGAAGGGAATAGATGAAATATCAATTGCATCAAGTAGATTTTTCGGTTCCGGCAGTGCATGGTGATCAATGTGAAATCTTCGAAACTCTTAAAAAGCTAGGTCTGCAAAATGGTTACCTTATCGATTCCGGGAATTCTTACCACTATCAGGGACGTGACTTGCTTGGGCACAAAGATTGGACAGGCTTTATGAAAAGCCTGAAAAGCCATGCAAGCGTGGATCCTTATTGGCCGGATCAGATGCTGTTTCTAGAATATTCTGTCCTACGCCTGACAGCAAAAGATAAGACGAGCAAAACAAAAGAGCCTGAAGTAATTGCAGAAATTGGTAAGATGCGAAAACCTTGCAGAAGCCAGCCTAGCCTTGATTTCGATCCTCCGGATTTACTGCTTTAGTTCTGATTAAAAAGATCCGGATGGAAGCGCAGAGTTTGGCGGAAGCCTCGACTTCCGCAGTTTGGCAGACTACCAAAGTTTCATTGCCGAAGCAATGTCTTGCACGTTGTCGTTCTTTTTGATTAATCTTTTTTCATTTTGGTTAATAAAAAAAGATTAAGGAGGTGATCCAGCCGCACGTTCCCGTACGGCTACCTTGTATATCGAGCAATAAGACGGCATCTTATCACTATACGACTTAGCCCTCTTTGCAGAGCCTTGATTCGAACTGTTCATCACAGGCCTCACCAAGACCCCACTTAGATGGCTTGACGGGCGGTGTGTGCAAGGAGCAGGGACGTATTCAGCGAAAGATTCCACTTCTGCGAAAACATCATAGTGCTGCTTTGGAAGATCCGCAATGCCATCCGCCCATTCTCTTAATCACTGGCAGATTTCTCCGCCTCAGAGTCAAGCCCGTTTGCTGGCATCGCTTTTCCTCTCGCCAAAGTATTCATCTTGTCTTCGCAAAATTGGTGACCTTCGCTTATTCCCCTGATGAGAGAAGCAAATTTTTGTAACCGCTTTCAAATAAATATTTCTTTTCAGGGTGTAAATTTGTAATTTCAGAATTATGTATTATCTTAAAATTTTCTAAGCCACTTGTTGCAATATCATATCTTTCTTATATACCACCGGTTAAAACCGGTGGTTTGCTGAAAGATG
>CAYJRP010000087.1:0-3506 GCA_964372675.1 Candidatus Woesearchaeota archaeon
AGATAAAAATCCTATTTCAGAAGTGATGAGGAAAGCAAGAAAATTAAACTCCTCTAAATCTTTATAAATGCACCAGGCTTTAATAAAACATGATAAAAAAGAAGGCAGTTTTAATTGCATTATTCTCAATTCTAGCATTATCTTTTGCCATAGCGCAGTCAAATTCATCTAACAATACAATTACTCCTCCGCCGACAAATTCAGACGCGGTCTCAAAAGCATATGCCTGCTTGAATAATCAGATAGACTCCAAATCGCAGTCTGCTTTGTCTCTTCAGGAAGCAATCTTCGGCACTCTTGCCCTCGGTTCTAATTCAAAGTTGTCTTCGGTCATAGAAGCCAAAAAATCCGGAGATCACTGGCAAGAGTCGTCAAGCCAGATAAAAGATACAGCTCAAGTACTGCTTGCATACACAAGGTCTAGCGGAAATAAAGCCCCTGTCGAATCATGGCTATTATCAAAGTCCGTCGCAGCAGCGGACTTGACATGGTATCTGCAAGTGGACATCCCAAACAGAGTGCAATCTTCATGCACGCTTTCTTATCAAGGAGAGTCGCAGAAAACAATTACAGTAAGAGAAGATATGACTTTGTCAGGAAATGCGGGCTCCTGCCTGTCCATACAATCTCCAGGATTCTGGCTGAAAGTAAATAACAATTGCATTGACAAAAACTTCACTGTCTCATGCGACCAAGATTTCATTAGTTCGTTGCTTTATCAAAGAACAAGCTCACAAACTATTTTTGTTTCTCCAACAACGCATTCAGCATCTGCCCTCGGGCAAACAACTGAAAAAATAAATTCAAAATGTTTTTCGACTTCAAATTCATGCGATTACGAAGGCAGCTTGTGGGCTGCGCTCGCATTGGATACTGCAGGGAGAGAAGTTTCTATGTATCTTCCTTATTTGCTGGCTCTTTCAGAAAACAATGTCAAATATTTTCCTCCAGCATTTTTGCATAAAATAACTTCGGGCTCAGACCAATACTCGCAGGTTGTCCAAGCGCAGCAGCAAAGCAAATATTGGCAGGCGCCAAATACACCATATAACCGTTATTATGACTCTGCTCTTGCTATGCTGTCACTTCAAGGAACAAGCGCAGCAGAACTTTCAAATTCACAAGGCTATTTCTTAAGCATTCCAACACCAGAAGGATGTTGGAACAATAACAACATAAGAGACACAGGATTCTTGCTTTATGCTGGATGGACTAGAAGCGTCGGGGGAGGAGGCACGGGCGGAAATTCAAATCAATTATGTGACACCGCAGGGTACACCTGCACATCTTTATTTACTTGCAACGACCTCGGAGGCACTGCTCTTGATTATACTTGTGCTACAGGAGTATGCTGTTCAGAATCTCCAGAGCAGCAATCCTGCTCTGTATTAGAAGGAGAAATTTGCTCGTCAAGCGAATTATGTTCAGGCACTTCACAATCCTCATCAGATGGTTCATGCTGTTTGGGAACATGCAATCCCGCACCACAAGCAAACGCATGCGAGCAGGCAGGCGGCAGTTGCTATGCCAGTTGCAACAGCGACGAGACTCTAACAGGCGATAGCTGTGACGCAGATTCTTCAGACGTTTGCTGCAAAAAAGAAGGCACAGCGCCGTCGGGCACTTCAATCTGGGTATGGATAATTCTCTTGGTCATTTTAATTGCTTTAGTTGTCTTAGCAATATTTTACAGGCACAAGCTTCAGATGTTATGGTTCAAGTTAAGAAGAAAACCCGCTCCAGGAACAACAGCGCAAAGAGGATTCCCTCCAGGAGGAAGACCGCCATTCCCTCCAGCGTCAGGACCAATTCCATTAAGAGGCCAGCAGCCAAGATTCATCCCATCACAGCAGGGCCAGCAAAGACCCCCAATAAGAAGGCCTGGAATGTCTCAGGCAGACAAAGACATGGAAGAAACCATGCGCAAGCTCAAGGATATGAGCAAGTAAATTAGCTTTTCTAAAACCGACATTGTCAACTTAGCGAGATATAATGTCTCATAGATTAATTGCTTACATTATCTAAACTTATTTCAGAAGGAATCTTTATATTTATTGTGGAGACTATTGATAATTCTAATTAAATCTAATCCTTCATAAATATTAATAGTCCTTTAACTTCTTGCATATCACTCTAACTTGACAGTATCCCAAATTAATAAAGATATCAAACTTGCGCCCTTTCAGCAAATTTATATAATTACCATTCTAGACCAATTCATGAAAAAGAGTGTCTTAATTATCCTGTTAATTTTGTTGGTATTCCCATTAACCAGTGCAATTTCCACCACAATGAAGGCAGTTTATCAGCCGGGAGAAACAATGATTATAGAAATCCGGGGCAACATTCTCCAGCCGATTGAGAAAAGCGACGTTGTATTCAAAAGAAGCAATGTCGCAGTTGCTCCAATTTACGACGTAAAAAGAGTAGGAGATAAATATTTCTTATATGCCCAGCTCAACGCCCAGCAATTTAACGTCAACACCGCATACACACTTTTTATTAATAATATTGACACCACAGTTAACGGAGTAGTCACATCAGTTAATTTTAATCAAACTTTCTCTCTAGAAGGAAATATCTCCGCTTACTCTATTAATCCAGGTTTCGCAATTTCCAGCACAGACTTGGAATTCATAATAACTTCAAATTTAGACCAGCAGCAGTCAATCAACGCTGATTTCCCATCAGAACAGGCAATAACATTAAATCCCGGAGCAAATCAAATAGTCATGCCAATAGAAAGCGCGGCGCCTGGCTTCAGAGTGATAAATATGGGAATATATCAGGTTCCTGTCATGATCCTGGGCCAAGGCCAGACACAGCAGAATGTACGCCTAAGAATTTTCCCGCCAAGATTGGAAAGCACAATTTTGTCTGGCGAAGCCGTAACTTATCCCATACAAATAATAAATGACGGAGACACTAATGTAACAGGTGCATATTTCGACTATGACTTTAATTTATTTGAAATAACTCCAAGTATAATAGGCACAATTGCTCCAAATGAAACAAAGTATTTTAACCTTACTCTGAGAAATGCAGACGCTCCGATAAATAACGAAATAACTATAAGAGCAGGGGAATTCTCAAAAGCTATGCTCTTATCCATAAATCTAACTGAAAATGCAAGTCAGATAATAACTCCATATTTGAACTCGAGCAACATAAACTCTTTACTTTATTGCAGCGAAATTAAAGAAGGCAAGTTTTGTGCTGCAAATGAAGTTTGTTCTGGAGAAACATCTCCATCTTTAGATGGGCAATGCTGCGTCGGTTCATGCGAAGTGCAAGAAGAAACAAGCTATTCATGGGTTGGCTGGCTTTTCCTTGTCATTGCTATCTTGATAATTGCCTACATCTTTCTTAAGTACAGAAAAGGCAAGAAGAAAAATGCCCTGCCAGAAAAGAAGGATATTTCACTAGGAGAAGCTCTGCTTAAATCGCCTTGATTATGTCAACGTGCTTGCTAAAACCACGACCTTTAGGTCGTGGAGCACGTTGAG
>CAYJRP010000088.1:0-3393 GCA_964372675.1 Candidatus Woesearchaeota archaeon
ATTTCTTTTCCAAGAGGATTTTTGGTATCCTGCATGTGCAAATAGACTTGTTGCTTCCTTATTTTGCCGGGTGTTTTTCCTCCAAAGCTCGCCATTATTGCCTTATGTAATTCGAGCAAATATCTTTTGTCAAGAATTTTATTTTCTTTTATTGATTCGACCGCTTTAAGCATATTTTTGCTGACCTGTTCACGCATGTTTAATTGCCTGTTTTTTCCGAAAGCGTTCCGGACGTCTCTAATATCGACATTAACGTCTTCTGTCGTGAGTGTGGTCAGCGTAAAAAGAATTGTACTGTCAACTTCATACTTCCGCTTCTGGACACTCGAAAGCAAAGAAAATATATTGTTAAAAGTGTCGCGAAAAAGCAGTGCTTTTATCAGGTCGTCTTTTGAAATTAATTTATTGTCATAATGTTTTCCTGCTAATTTTGATATTATTTCTGATCTGAACGAATCTTCTATTTTTGCTATCTCATTTCTCAATGGTTTTTTTGTACCGACATATTTACTGAATGTCTTTGACTTGTTCGAAACAAAATAGCTTAAATCAAGGTAATAGTATTTTTTCCCGCTGATGGTTTTTGTTCTCAGTGCCATACAGTATTTAGGCTGATAAAAATATTTAAAGTTATCAGCCTAATTTATCCTGTTTAGGCTGATAAAAGTAGCTAAAGTTATCAGCATAAACGTATTCGTTGAATTAATCAGTACCTCCGAAAGTAGCTTGAGCTGTGTTAGTTGATGGTTTGGTTCTGTGTAAGCTGAATGTAGGCTATTGGCTGTTGGGTTGTGGTCTAGAAATTTAGTTGATTTCTCGAATATGTCATTTTAAGCTATAGCCACTATCAACAGTAAGCACCTAACCTAATAAAGCCCGAATCTTTTTCTTTCTCTTTTTTCTTAGGCGCTTTGAAACTTCATTGATATAGTATTCCTTAGCTTTTAAGGGATCGTGCTCAAATTTTCCATACGCTTCTTCATAAATATTCGGATAAGCCGTGGGGTATGGATCTTGAACCGGAGCCTCTCGCTCTAAAAATTCTGGGTCGTTATAAAAATCAAGATACATAGCAGTAAGAGAATAAATACGTTCTGCTTCATCACATCTGCCATCTCCTAATGCGAAATATAAAAGTTCACTGTAATTACGCCAAATATGGCACAGAGCACTTATATTTCTGTTTTCTTTCTGAAATCTCTGCTCCATCTCGCGCGCTTTATTAAAAAGCGCTCCTCATTTAGCGATTAAAACCGTTATTTTTCTATCACCCAAATCGGGCTTGTCATCTAGCTCTCTTTTTAGCCCGCCCTGGTTTTTCGTGCAGCGGCCTGAATCCAAAACTTTCCAGGGCTTCTGAAATTTCATCCTTTATTTTTCCGTTTCCGAAAAGCTCTACAGGATAAGAAGCCAGTTCGGCCAGAGTTCTTATTTCCTCATTATGCACAGTGTTATAGGGCATAACAGATATTTCCAAGTTGTCTACTGGCATATTTGCATTTGGCTTTCTTTGGTTTCGCTCACATGTTCTTCTTAGTTTTTCTTCATTCTTGCGCCTGTAGTCATCGAATCTCTTTTTTACCCTATCATAATAACTTTCAGCTTTGGTCTTTTCCAGGTCAAATTCCAGAGTTTCAGGGTCAAACCTCCTTCCTGCAAAATAGCCTCTAATGTTTCTCGTGGTTAACCTAACTATATGTTCACTTTCTACTTTCTTTTTCACTTGGGCGTAAAATTTTGAGTATTCTGATATGCAAGACCATACAATATTGTATATCGCACTTGCCATATCTGCATCCAGAGGTAGCACTAATTTTAATGGCTCGAATGGCTTTGGGGCCCCTGGGAATGGGCCATAAAGCTCTTCCATTTCTTTTCTATAATAATCAAAAACAGCTTCTTTTGTCCTTCTCTCAATTTCTTCGTACTCTTCTTTGTGCATTTTCAGCACATTGTGGAACCGCAATATTGATACAAGCTTTGCCCTGCCATTCCCGATATCCTTATAGCTAACTTTAATCGGCTCAATATACATTTCTTTGGCCTCCTGGCCTGCAGCTTCGGCCTGATAAAGCCTTCCTACAAGCTCCTCGCTGACTGTTCCTCTTTTCATCTACACACCCCGGATTATAATTGCGCGGGACCGTACTTAATGGCCGCGCCTTACGTTTCAAAACAAACAGTAGTTTTTTATTATATTTTCTCATATTTGTTTCGAATAACTATTATGAAATCTTTAAGTGTTTATTTACTAATTATTCTATATGACTTCAAATGAAGGTTCGATAAGGTTCGGAGAACCAAGAAATATAAAGCTCGATCTTATCAATAAAAAAATACTCCAACTGCTTATTCAGAATTCCAGAATCCGCATGTCCGAAATGGGAAAAATTGTAAATCTTAGCAAGTCTAACGTGATAAACAGGGTCCGCAAGATGGAAAAGAACAGACTTATTCTGGATTACGTGATACTTAGCGACCTGAAGAAACTTGGCTATTCATATTATATTCTTTTTCTCAAGGTCCCAAAAAGAGACCTAGAAAAATTCGATCTTTACGCAGCAAAACTATCATTTGTAACTGCTGCCATTACTTTAGAGGGCGAATGGAATATTTTGCTGCTAGTTCATTCCAAAGGCTTGAATCATTTCGATAACCTGCTTGAAAAGCTAAATGCCTATGTAAAAGTCGCAGATTTTCAGATTGTCGAGATTGGAGAGTTTTTATTCAGGCCATATAATTTGTTGGATGTAGATGTGCCTGATTTCTTTGCAATTAGAGGTAATTCGAGCAAGAAAGAAGAGAAAGCAAAAATAGATCTTTACGACAATGAGATACTCAAGTTTTTGACACTTAATGCAAGAGTGTCGCTTGTTGATCTTGGCAAAAAACTGGATCTGAACTACGAAACCATAAATTATAGAATAAAAAATCTTCATAGGTCGGGAGCTATTCTTGGTTTTTTTACAAATATCGACGTCTTTTCTTTGGGATTTCAGCCGTTTTTAATATTCATAAAATCGTTCAATAGGAAAAAAGAAAATATTCTTATTGATTTTCTGTTAAAGCACAGGAGGTCAAGCGGTATTTACAGGCTCATTTCTAGCGAAGAAATAATGGCTGTTTTCTTGGTTAAAGACGTATTAGAATTAAGAAAAATAATGAAAGAAATAAAGTCAAATTTTCCTCAAATAATGAATCTAAGAGCTATCATGGTTCTTGATTTATTGTATCAGAATTTTTATCCAGAAGGCGTGTATAATGATATTAAATCTGAATTAAAACGTAAACAACGTTTTTAATTTTAGAAGTTCCTATATCCAATCTTTGGGCCCGTATAGCAAGTGACAGAAATATTCAGACAAAATACTGTCCTTGCTATAAGGAGATGAC
>CAYJRP010000089.1:0-3354 GCA_964372675.1 Candidatus Woesearchaeota archaeon
TGTAGCATACACAATACATACACACATAACTATAAATATCTTTCTACTGGTCGCCGCTTATCCCCCATCTTGCGAAAGGGGACTTCTCGGCGACAAAGTTAAATTAATTTCCGGCGCTTTTTGCTATCTCTTTCTTCGAGTAATCCATGTATATTTGAGAAACTTGTAAGGAAATTTTTGGGTAAAAACCGAGAAATCAGACAGCAACAGTGCAGTAGGCAATGCAATTGTTAGGAGTAGTGTCGCAGGTGTCATGGCCTGCTATAATATTGCTCCTTGTCATGCCGTACAGGACGCGCTTCCCTGAGCTGCATGTCGCTGTCGCATTTACAATGTCCTAGACATCAAGCACGCTCAGGAAAACAGAAAGCGGTATCTTCGCCGGCTGCCTGGAATAATAGTTTTTGGTGATTACGATAAAGTTCTTTAATTGATTGTGGCCTTTGGCATCTGTTTTTTCGCTCCATTTCACTTCAAATCCGTATAGCTTTCCCTTTTCATGGACAATGGCATCTATCTCAAATCCGTTCTTCCAGAAGAAAACATTTTCATGGAATATTCTGGATAAGTGTTCCACCACTAATGCCTCTGCAATAGCGGCCTGCTTGTTTTTTATTTTAACCAAGCACCAGTCTTCAAACAGGTCAAAAAAAAGCGGGTCTCTTAACTCCAGCTTCTTGTTCTTGCCGAACCTGATCCCTTTGCCGCTTATATCGATGTTGTAAAGGACGTTGACGACGAAAATAGACTTTAATAATTCTATGTAAACAGCAACTGTCTTGGGGGATTTTATCTCAATTTTTTTGGAAATCCCCTCCCAGCTAACAGCCGACTGCAGAGTTTCGATGACAACTTTGATTATCTGGCGCGCAATAGAATCGCTTCTTTCGGCCTTTAAAATCGCATTTCTAATCCAGCTAAGATATGCCCGTTTTGCCTCTTCTTTTGATGCATGAAGGTTTGCCACGCTTAATGGAAATCCCCCATATTCCATATATGTTTCAAGGTGCCTGCTCAGCTCTTTTTCAAATATCATCGCGTTTAAGACTTTATCAATGTCTTTTATGCTGGCAATGGGCTGGATTTTTTCTATTAAATCAGGGCTGACAACCTTAAGGAAGCCCCTGAATGAGAGCGGGTACATGACAAAATCTTTGCCTTTGCCCCTTCTCCCTGGAAACAGCTCGACGGCCCTTTTAACAGCAATGCTTGATGAGCCTGTTATTATTACAACATCGTCTCTCAGCCTTCCTTTGTCAATCAGTAGCTTTAGCGCCCTGTACCACTCCTTCGGCAGCGTGATTTCATCCAGCATCATGACAGAATTTTTTATTGAGTTTGCATCTTTGAACTCCAGATAGGCAGAGAGAACTTCCAGCAATTCTTTAAAATCAGCCAGGCTTTCGCAATTGAAGTAAAACAATGATTTGGGCGGTCTTTTTTCAAGCAGCTGTTTTATGAGGAGCTTGAGCAATGTCGTTTTCCCGGCTTGTCGGGGTCCTGTAAGTACATGCAAAGCAAATGGCTCTAGCAGGATCTTTTCCGCTAGATCAGGAATCCACCTGTACTTATTTTCCTTCCACCTGGTGATGTCATAATCCTTCTCAATTAGCTCTTTGTCTTTCCGCCAGGGATTTTGGTCGAAAAGCTCTATTTCCTCCATATCGGTATTTAGAATACCGATAAAGGGGCTGCTCCCCATCTCTGCCATGCTCGCTATTAATGCAAATGTGCATTCTTGGTTTCCGGATTCATAGCCGGATTTTGCGAGTATCGCCAGCAGAGAGTGCCCCTCGTGTTTTCCCTCTTCCTTCAAGGTCTTCTCCTGCAGAGCTTGTTTTGATCGGTCACGATCAGGACATCTATGTCGCTTTCGCTGTCAAATGCGTTCAGAGTTGTCGTAAAGGCTGTTGTTTCTGCGATACGCAGATGGTGCAAAAAATTCGCTAAAGAAGTTTGTGGCTACGCACAGACATTCCTGAGCTCCAAGAGCTGCAGCAACAACGAAATTGAAAAAAACCCCAAACTTTAAATATTTATGGTAATAATATCATCCACATGGTAGAAAAAACGACCAATAACAGGCTGGGAATAATCAGCCTCTTCAGATCAGACTACTTAGCACAATTTCATGTTAGAGAAATGGCGAAATTAACTAAAAAAAGTCACGTAACCCTTTTGCCTCACCTTAAAGAATCAGAAAAAGATAAAATTCTCACTGCCAGAACTATTGGTAAAAACAAAGTTTACTCATTAAATTTTGAAAATATCATCACAAAGAACTATTTGACTCTTTCAGAGACCGTTGAAACAACAGCACTTCTGGAGCAGGTCTTCCTGATTAAAAAAATAACTAAAGAAATTTTTAACCTAAATCTTTCAGGAACGATTATTCTCTTTGGTTCTTATGCTAAAAGAACATTCAAAGAAGATAGTGATATTGATATTTTTTATTTGGGTCAAGTAGCAGATAAAGAAATTCAAAATATTAGAAACATTGGTAAGATTTATGGAAAAACAATTAATGTTAAAAAATCAACGTCAAAGAATTTTGAATTAGGGCTGAGAAAAAAAGACCCTTTAATCATAGAAATTATTAAAAATCATATCATTCTCCAGAATCCAGAGCAATTTGTTAATGCTCTATGGAGGTATTATGATGAAAGAAGATAGAAACCCAAAAAGCCATGTTTCATGGTGTTGGAAACAGAAAAGGGGCATCAAACTGGAAGAGCCAAATGACAATCTTTGTAACGTTTACATTAAGAAAGCAAAGAGTAGTTTGAATATGTTAGAATCTGCTACTGAAAAAGATGAGATTGATTGGATTTCAACAACAGCTTATTATGCTCGTTATTTTGCTTTCTATGCCTTGCTCCAAAAATGCGGGATCAAATCAGAAATTCATGATTGTACTGTCTCTTTAATGCACTTTCTCTTTGTTGGGGAAAATTTAATTGAGGAACATTTTTACAATGAACTACAATTAGCAAAAGAGTTGCGTGTTGATACTCAATATTATGTGACTGAAGAGATTGATTTAGACAAACTGAAGAAAGATTCAGAGACAGCAAGAAGCTTTGTACTTAAAATGGAAGAAGTTATAGAAAATATAACAGGAGAACAAATTAACATTATCAGAAATAAACTTGATAACGCCCGCCTGTGATTCTTTGAAATTGATGTTAAAACTTTGGCCAACTCCATCACGGTTATTGAACTGGGAAGATACAGAACAAAGAAATTAGAATAACCCATATCAAAATTGACTATAACCCATCTCCCCATCAAGCAATCTCCCCGCACATACGAAGATTAGATATAATCCTTTTATATATCATACAAAAGCTTTAA
>CAYJRP010000090.1:0-3291 GCA_964372675.1 Candidatus Woesearchaeota archaeon
TTGGCCTCGGATAATGCAACTACGCCTAATTTCGCATTTAATAACACAAATTGGAGCATAATATATAACCGCATTCCTAATAATTCCACGCCTATTTTGAATTCTACGACGGGGCTTAACAGGACAGCCGAAAATTTGAATGGCAACTTTACTGTTTCTGATCCTGATGGAGGGTTCTTAAATGTCACAGTTTTCTGGCACAACAATAGTCGTCTTGCGTTTGTTCAGTACCTGACTTACAGCTACGCCAATGGTTCTACTGTGAATGTGACATTGCTTGCAGCCAATACAACAAGGGGAGAGAATTGGACTGTTGGCATTATTGTTAGGGATGCCTTAGGCACAAACTCCACACAGCTTAATTCCAGCAATTTGACTATTTTAAATACGCCGCCTCCTACGCCTACTTTAAGCTCTCCTGCACATGGGATATCAACTACATTAAGAAGGCCCGTATTTAATTGCGACACAGGGGGAGCAGACGGTGATGGAGATACAGTAACTTACTTCTTTAATATCAGCTGTATTGGAGGGTGTTCTAATGATAATAGGCTTTCAACTATAGACTGCGAAGAAACAGTTTATACAACCAGTATACTTGGCTCCGACCTTAAGTACTTGTACGATAACGGGTTCAATTATAACTGGACTGTGCTAGCCACAGATCATCAGGGTAATTCGAGCTGGGCTGACCCACGGGTGCTCAACATAACTGCATTGGTTTCTATAGAAGCTGAAAAAGGAAATTACTCTGTTTCATTTGGCAATCTTGCCAAGGATAGAACAAATGATACGAGTGATAATTTTCCTCGGCCAGTAATGCTTCAAAACGTCGGAAATGCATTTCTCAATGTCACTCTTAGGGCTAGCTCTCTTTGGGTAACGCAAACAGCAACTTCAAGCTATTACGAATATAAAATAGACAACTATACGCTCGAGAGCAACTCATTCAGCCCATTGCACTCACAGATAACTTATGCTAATTTAGGCATTGCTTCTGCGGCGGGCAAAGGGCTTAGATGGTTCAACTACACTAATGCAACAAATATTGTAGAAGTTGATATTAATGTAACTGTGCCTCCAGATGAGACGGCAGGGACAAAGAATTCCACAATAACTTTCACTGCAAGTTTAGCAGAATGCGCGGGGGTTGGATGCTGAAATGGAGATTAAAATGACAAGATTTGCTTTTGAAGATAATAAATCGTTAATGATAATAAACATAATAATGGAAAACAGAATATCCGTCATTAATAATCATGCTTTACAAGTTGGCTCATGCAAAAAGGAATTATGCATCAGCGATATTAAGATGGGCAGTTGTAGTATAATTACATGGATTAATAATGAAAATAAAATATTACTTGGAATGATATGGCATAAAGAAGAATTATCTAACCTGGAAAGAGAATTGTTAGTTATACAATTTTTACGGAATAATAATTCATGCAAAACAGGATGTTTAGAGGTTAATTGCAAAATGGAGGAAAAAAATGGAGCATAAAAAGATAATCTTGCTTGACGCTATTTTGATACTTGGAAGTTTGATTGCTATTGCAAGCATTGTCGGATATGCGCGGCCTCTTGTTATAGCGCCGTTGGATGATTATACCACTTCTGAAACATCTGTTTTATTTGAATTTGAAAAAGCTGACCTTGTCCTTATAGATGACAATTTGCAGTTTACTTCGCCGAGGGAAATTTACGTTGAAAATGATATAATAGTAAATTTGGAGCCTGGAGTTTATTATTGGAAGGCTGTCGGCGCTTTGGAAAGCGAGGTGCGGCAGCTGACAATTGAGTCAGAGGTTGACCTTAGACTCAGGGAGGCTGAAGACGGCAATTACGAAGTTGTCAATTCGGGAAACACGAAGCTGAATGTTGATGTGTATGATCATGGAGTTTACACTGGAAGAGTTGTTGTCGGGGTTGATGACTCTGCCGAAGCTGAAGGAGATAAATTTATAGGAGGGCAAAATGGATAAACTGAAAAGAATTAATCAAAATAATCAAAGGAAAGAGGAGGCAATTGGTAATAATCTTAGATATAATAATTGCAGAAGATGGGAAGATAATTGGAGCCGGTTGTTTGGCTTGATAATTCTAGTCATGCTTGTTATTCCAAACGTTGTGGCTTTGGGAATAACTCCTGGAAGGACCAACTTTGATTTTGCTCCCGGGCAAGTTGTCGATGGGGGGTTTGAAGTAATTAATTCTGGAGGAGAGGATAATGAGGTAGTCATTTTAGTGCAGGGAGAATTGAACAGGAGCGTCTCTGTTTCTGAAGTTTCATTCAAACTTAGCGCTACCGAAACAAGCAAGAGGCTTAGTTATAAAGTTACTATGCCTCAACAATTGGAACCAGGACTTCATACTGCTGAAATAGTTGCCTTGCAGCTTCCAAAATCATCTGGCGAAGGGACTTTCGTAGGCTCGGCTGTCGGAGTAGCCACGCAGATTTATGTTTATGTGCCTTATCCTGGAAAGTACTTAGAGACAAGCATGAATATTGGCAGCGATGATAATATCAAGTTTTTCATACCTTTGATAAGCCGAGGCGACTTGAACGTTGTAAGAGCAAAAGCAATAATTGACATTTACAGCTCCTTGAATGAAAAAGTAACCACAATAAACACAAATGAGATTGCCATTAAAAGTTTAGAAAGGGGGGAGCTTGTCGCCTCTCTTGAAAAAAGCCAGCTAAATCCTGGAAGGTACAGGGCTGTTGCGACAGTTGTTTATGACGAGGAGACTTCCACTGTTGAAAAAGAATTCACTATTGGAGACCAGGTTTTGAGGATAAAGAATGTAGAAGTGAATGATTTTACTTTAGGCGAAATAGCCAAGTTTGAATTCCTTGTCGAGAACACATGGGGTGAGCCGATACTAGGCGCTTATTTGCAGATGCAGATTTTCAACAACGAGAAGCAGGTCATGGCTGACTTTAAATCCCAAACTTATGACATCAGTCCTTTAGAAAGCAGGCTCATGGTTGCGTTTTGGGATACGGATGGAGTAAGCAAAGGAGATTATGATTCATCAGTCTTCTTGAAATTTGGGCAGCAATCTTTAAGACAAGACTTGAAACTCCAAGTAAGCGATGATGAGATTAATGTTGTTGGCGTCGGTTATGTAATTTCTGACAGCAGAGGTTCTGGGGGAAACACAACGATAATTGTACTATCGACTATAGTAGGGGTGCTGATATTAATTAATTTGCTGTGGTTCTTGGTTTTGAGAAAGAGATTTAAGAAAAAGTGAGGGATAATTTTTGAAAGACAAGCATTATCA
>CAYJRP010000091.1:0-3135 GCA_964372675.1 Candidatus Woesearchaeota archaeon
AGAATTTGGATTTAGATATGATAGAGAAGAAGTAGAAGCAATTTACGAAAAGCTTATGCCCCATATAGGCGAAGGTTTTAATAGAGAATTAGGTTATACTCCTGCAGAATATTTCTGTACTTTAGTTAAGACTCATGACCAGCCTCCAGATCAAACTAAATCTAAGCAAATAATTGAAAGGGCTGTTAATAATACTTTATTAGATTATTATCCTGGTTCTTTGAGAGAACTTTCTGGAGAGGCAAGATTGGTTCAGGGTGCACAAAGAAGAGAGTATGTTGAATCTTTAGCAAAGACCTTAGTCTATAAGTATGGGGTTCGTGCAGAAGATGAAACAGTTCAAAAATTAGTAAGAATGCCTCTTGAAAGTCCTGGACAAAAAAATTCTCATTTAATTGATGCTTTGTATGTTTTAGAAAATGTTTACAGAAGAGGAGATATATTATCTGTAGATGATGCAAAAAAAGCAGTTTCGTTTATTGATAATGAATTTAGAAGCAATGCAGGAAAGCAAAACAGACAGGGAACATTTATACGTGATGTTTCATATGTTTACCAGCGTGCAGATACACAACAAGAAGCATCACAATTAGCAGCAAAATTATTTAGTGATGGACACACATTTGCAGGATATTCATACTGTGCTATAACTGGAGCTAAACCAAATATGACACGTGAACAATTAGTAAAATTACATGAAGATTTCAGAGGAGCTAATAGAACTAGCAACTTTGCTTATATTTTTGAAAATAAACAAAGAGATCACTACGCAAAAATGTTGGATAGCTGGCTGGGGGCTTCATAAAATGCCGGGCATAGGATTGCACATGGGACAAAGATTGGAGCAGAGACTAGAGCAAAGACTGCAGATAGCTCTGCAAGAGATGATAGAACCATTCAGAACAGATGAAGAACAGGTTCAAATATCACAATATGAAATTCTTAAAGCTTTATCTAAACTAATTGATGAAGGAGAATATATAGATACTGAACATTTTAGTCTTGAAGTTAATAGGGCAGTTTTCGGCCACCGCTTAGAAGCAAGGCTTGGGCATTTTGGAAGAAGTGTTTCAGAATTAGTTGGTTTTTACAAAAGTGAAGAACAGCTAGCTAAAAAAGTTTTATCTGCTGTCGGTGCTCAAAAAGAAGAAGCTGAAAGAAAAGATATTCCAGGATTAATTGCTTCAGCTTGGAACAGGATTATAAGATCAGAATATTTCAGAGACGAGCCTTCAAGCTACAAAGTTTTAGGCTTAATTGAAGCACTAAGAGAAAAAGAAGCTGACATTGCAGATGGTGTCGGCATAGTTTCTAATGCTGCAGGATTAACACAGCAAGGAACACTAGTAGAAAAAACAGTAGAGAAAGTAAAAGAATATGCTGAAAGAGATAAAAGATTAATTCCATTCACTCAGAGAATTTTATCTCCGATTGTCAGGGCGATTGGCAGAAGAGGAGAACAATTAGGAAGCGATGAAGTAAATGGACTGTACAGAGAAGTAGTTGATAATATTTACATGCTTGACAGAGAATTAGCTATATCTGATGCAGTTGATAAATTAGCAGATAGTATTTCTAAGAACGGCGTCAGAAAACTTTTGGATGCACCATTACCAACAGCATTCCAAGTCTATTTAGAATCAATGCCTCTTTCAAGAAGCACACAAGACAAATTTACACAATTATGCCAGGATGAATATTTCCAAGAAGGAAGAGAAGTAAAGAGAAATATATACAAAGGACTTGCAGCAATAGACGATGTTCAAAATGGAGAAGAAGTTCTTACTCATGTAGTTGATAATGCAACAGATTCAAAAAGCCTTGCAAGAATTTTATCTGCTGTAAGCTTAGTTTACAGAGATCCAGAATTTTCATATCCTTTTGATATACAAGGAGAAGAAACAATACTTAGAAACCTAAGGTTGCAGTTAGTAGACAAAAGTATTAAGAGATTAAGTTTAAATGATAAAACACTGGATGATTATCTTAAAAGAATAGAGTCTGATGAAAGATTTAGAAGAATTGGAAATGTTGTTACTACACTTGCAGGCTACAATCATTATCAAAATCCCCAGCAGATTGGTCTGCTTAGAGAAATTGTAGAAGCTGAACTTGAAGGCAGATTCAATGAATGGAGATATTCACATGACATGTCTCAAGAACAATTATCTGTTTTAGAGAATGATACTACAGCATGGAAAAAGAAAAGCAGAGTTACTAGACTAGTTGGAGAACTTGATGCTCTAAAATCACATATAGAATCTGTAAGAAATGTTCTTCCAAAGTTTGTAGAAACATATGAAGCACACTATGAAAGAAAACTTGAAAGAGAATATGCTTCAGAATTAGAAGTTCAGGTTGCGCAAAATGAAGAAAAGCTTCGCCAGGATTTATCTAAAAATGAAAGAAGAGATTTAGGTTTTCAGACAGGATTGCTAAGAGAACACTTGGCTTATATTCATTTGTTAACTTCTTTACAGGAACTTAATACTGAAAACTATGGACTGGCATTAGAACAAGCAGATCAGATAACTAAGAAAAAATCAAGAAATCCACTTTATGAAAGCACAAAATGGATTAGAGAAACTCTAGACCAGCCAGTTTACAGAGATGCAAGAAAAGTTATTGTTTACGAAGTTGAAGATCTAGAAACATTATTAAAATTCGGAGAGACGCCAGTAGCACACTGCCAGAACTGGAAAGTAAACAGCACACTTAATGGTTCATTACTAAGCTTTGTTGCTGATTCAAACAAAACATTATATCATATTGCGAATGGAGATGACAGACCAATTGCAATGGGCATAGTTAGACTAGTAGACTGGGAAGGCACACCTACATTGCTGGCTGAAAATGTTTATTATACTGAATGGAATGATGATTATGGCGTAGCTTTGTTTGGCAGTTTAGCTGATAAAGCTTTGGCAATTTATGAGGAAACAGGTAAGACAGTAAGAATTGCAACAAACAATCCAGGATTATTAAGAACAATGAATAAATTCAGCGATAAATATAAAGTTGAGTTATTTGAAGATACACTTGAATCAAAACCAGCACAAAGCAAGAACACAGAAGAATACTGGGACTGCGGGCCTGGAAAAATAAGAAGCGGAACACCAGTTTCATTCAATGTAA
>CAYJRP010000092.1:0-3105 GCA_964372675.1 Candidatus Woesearchaeota archaeon
TAAAGTAATAGCGCAAATCCCGCGAAAAATCACTTATGTATGTTCTAACGCTTCGCAAAGACAATTTTTTCATTTCGGCAATCTCCTCAGGAGTGCGACTTTCTAAATAAAGTGAAATAACTCCCCTTACTCTTTTTGGAGCCATTCTAATCGCTCTTGCAAAAGTTTCAAGCGGGTTTGCAAATAACTCTCTTTCATAAGCTGTTGTGGCGGGATTGCTATCGGAAGCCATGAAAAAAGCGCCGGGATTAACCTCGGCATCCAAATCAGCCAATGCAAAATGTCCTCTTCTTTTTTGCGCATTCTCAAATTTCTGAGATTTCCCAAGAGCCCAATTCATTGCTAAACTCATCAACTTTCTAAATCCTATTCTATCGTCAGGCATACCTGTTAATCTTACTCTTTTAAAGACAGTCCAAAGCGCATCCTGGACAATGTCCTCGTAATCTGCCACAATTCCTCTAGGCCTAACGTGCCGGGCATATCTCAAAAAACATTCATATCCGAAAGCTGCTTCTCTCTCAAAAGAATCCCTCACCGGCTCTTTAAGATATTCTGGAAGCGCCATCCATTAAACAAGAAAAAGCCATATTTAAATCAAATCCAGCCCTTCTTTCTGACCCCGCCGTCATAAATCTGGAAATCCATGCTCTTTTCAGGCAGACTTCTATGCTTTTTTAAAAAAGCTGTTCTTCTTCCATTATTATTATCCAGCTCAACCAAGCACTTGCTCCAGTATTTTAAAATATCTCCTCCAACCATTCTTCTCTCATTCTCCCAATTATAAATCTGATTAGTTATAATAACAGGAATAAAATTTTTTCTAGCTATCTCTGCAAGCAACCTCATTTGCCTAGTTAGCTCGGCATTTACTTTCTGCACATCAGAAAACTCCTTCTCTCGCGCATCTGCAAACTCCAGCCTGTAAAGCATTGTCATGCCATCAACAACAATCAGCGAAATCTGCTCCCGGGTATATTTCAAAATCTGGTCAAAAGCCTTTTTCTGCTCAAGAAAATTGGTAGGCTTAAGAAGTATAAGATTTTCCAAAACTTTTTCAACTTCGGCCTTATTATTTTTCCCGTTAACTATCTGCTTGACTCTTTCAGTAGAAAACCCTCCTTCAGTATCAATAAACAAAACCTTTTTCCCTCTTTGCGCCTGAGAAACAGCGGCAAGTAGGGCAAAGTTAGTTTTCCCTGTTCCAGGCCCACCATAAAGCGTAGTGATTACATCACTGTCATATCCTCCATGAAGCCATTTATTCAAGTCAAAGCTCCCCGCAGATAACTTACCATTTCCCATGAAGATATCCTAAAAGCAGAATATATAAAAATGATGATGCACAACAACTAATCAATATCTTCCAAGATTATAAATCAGCACAATTCCAAAAATAATAAAACAAAAAATTAAAAACAATTAAATTATCGTCGCCTTCTCGCAGAATGCCCTGAACGCGCTGGCGCGGACATTATAGTATGATGCGGCTCATGAAGTATCTCATGCAAAAGCAATAGCACCATAGCCACTAATGATATCCACCATGTGGAAGTGCCAAGCAAATCCGGCCAAATAATTGTTATTAACGCAATAACAATCAAAACAATTCTCCAAACCCTATTTAACACAGTACACCTCCAATAATAATAAGAAAAAATAATTAATAAACCTACCTATTATTCCTGCTTATCACTTCTTACCCTTCATTCCACCCATGCTAGCGCCATGACCGAAGCACTTCTTGCATGTACAGGAGTGTATTATCATTAAGACAGCAGCAATTACAATTATCCACTTTGAATATGCAGTTGCCCATAGGGCAAATATCAAAATGATAGCGGCTAAAATAAACTCACACCAGCTTTTACACATATTAATTAACCTCCTTAATGAAACCAATAATTTTTAGTTAATAAATATAACTATTCCTACTTCTTCAAAACTTTGCTAACAACATTCAAGTCTTTCTTAATGGCAGAAACAGCTTCAGCAACAGCTTTCTTGACATTTTTGCCTGAACTTTCAATTCTGAATATAATTGGTTTTGCAGGATGCTCCCTTCTCCAAGCAGCAAATTTTATGCCTTGCTCATTCAAATAAGCTCTCAAAATTTCAGCAACAGTAATATTATCAGTTTTAAGCTCAACAACATCATTTTCTAAAGTCAAAATTTCAATTTCCATATACACCAAAGAAAAAAACGATTTTTAAACCTTCCTATCAATCAATAATGTTGATGCCTTTTCCAAACAAGCTGTTTAAAAATCCGCCCTTGCCGCCCTTTTCAGCAGGTTTTTCTTCTGCTTTGAGAGGTTCAGGAGCTTTGGCTTTCTCTTCCTGCATTTTTTGCAATTGAGCAAGATTAACATCTTTCCCAGAGTCTTTATTTTTTCTCAAATTAATCTTCAGATAATTCTCAATCCTGCTTATCAAAACAAAATCATCTCTAGGAAGCTGCCCCATTTCAACAAACTTCAATTCTTCCTCTTTTGCCTGAACAGCATCAGCAAGCTGCTTTCTGCTGATATTTCTTTTTCGCCTCTGCCTTGAAATTTCCCACTGGAAATTATCAATCAGGTCAGAAGCAACATTATTCCTCTTATACCCCGCTTTTCCAATTTTCCACTCGCTCAAGTAAGAGGATGACTTGATAGAAATAGGATCAATCCTTTTGTCCGGAATAATAGGGGCCTTGGCAGGGGCTTCTAATCTCCTCAAAACAAACAAGTCCTCTTCGCGAGCAACCCTTTCAGGAACCTTAATTATCTCCCCATCCTTAATTGCTTCAACATATCTTGTATCACTCAAGTCCACCGTCTTTATTAACTCCATATAAATAATATAAATCTGGTGTTTATAATATTTATTGTTTTGGACAAATATAGTGGAAGTTGAGCTCCGTATGCTAAAAGCATTGGGCATCGTATCAATTAGCAAATACAGAAATCACAAAGTCTTTGCGTTCACTGCGGACTAAAGACTTCAACTATTCAGAGTTGAATGGATTAGAAAATATCAATTTTCTAAGTCCGCAGTTTGTGTAGACTCATCACAAAGTTCTTGCGTTTTACCGCACCTTAAAAGGTGCGGTTTGTTTTGGAC
>CAYJRP010000093.1:0-3067 GCA_964372675.1 Candidatus Woesearchaeota archaeon
TCAAACTTGAACAACTTAAAGTTTGGTTTAAATACAGTTCAAGTGCAGGCAGCCGCAGGAACACAGACAGCAACAGCATCATTCCAAGTTAAGAAAACTTTCTGCTCAAACGGCCAGATAGGCGGCAACTTGTCCATACCAAGCGTTGATATTCAAAACGATGGAGAAGGCGACGAGAATACATGGGAATTATTGGATGAAATAGACATTGAAGTAGAGGTTGAGAATAATAATCAGGATGATGAAAGAGACTTGATAGTTAGGCTGGGCTTGTTTGACTCATCTGGAAGCAATCTTGCAGACGATTTGGATTATTTGCCTGAATCAGATGGAGACGAAGACGAAATAAAAGTCAGAGTCGATGAGGACGACAAGGAAACAGTTCACTTTATCTTCAAAGTCCCTGCTGACTTTGATGCGGAGAATTACAAACTTGCGATTAAAGTTTTTGACGATGACATAAGCGAAAGCATAGAATGCAAAGACAATGTCCCAGGATTCAGCGCAGGATTCTATGACGCAATAAGCGTTGAGCGAACAGACGATGAAGGAAAATCAGTCGTAGTTGATGACATTGAATTAGATTCAGCAACATTGACGTGCGGAGAGACATTATCCGGAGAGTTCACAGTATTTAATGTTGGAGATGACGACCAGGACAGAGTCAGAATAACAGCTAAAAATACAGAGCTTGGCATAAACGAGCAGTTCGAGATAACCTCAGACTTGGATGAAGGGGATGACCAGAGAATTCCATTCTCATTCCTAATACCTGCAACAGCAGAAAACAAGCAGCACAGGATAGACTTAATTGTAGAATATGGTTATGACGACGGAGTATTTGAGGATGAGGCTGATGACACTTTCCCAATATACTTTAATGTTGCGGGATGTTCTTCAACAGGCCCAATAACAGGCCCCCCAAGCGGCATTTTAATCACAGCATCTCTTGAGTCAGATGCAGCTCCCGGAGAAGAGCTGGTAGTTGAAGCAACAATAACAAACGCAGGCTCATCCTCACAGACACTCACAATAAGCGCAGAGGACTTTGAGGACTGGGCTTCTTTAGATGACACTTCAAGATCAAGCCTTACCTTGGATGCAGGAGAAAGCGAGAAAGTCACATTCACTTTCACAGTGGATGAAGATGCAGAAGGATCTCAAAGCTTCGATATAAAAGTCACTTCACCAACAGAAACAACAAGACAGACAGTTGAAGTAAACCTGGAAGAGCCAGCATCGACAGGCAAGAAATTCAATTTCAACCTCAAGGGCAACCCACTAATCTGGCTTATAGGAATAATCAATGTAATCTTAATACTGCTTATAATTATGGTTGCAGTGAAAGTCGCTAGGAGGTAATTTTTTTCTTTAAGATGGCTGAAACAAAAAGCAAAGAAAATAGGGCTTTAGAAGAATATGCAGGGCACACAGTATTCGTAGCAGCTGATTCTGGATTAAGAGGGGGATTTAGCCCAAGTCAAGTACATTATATTGGAAAAGTCCAGGAGTTTAGTCCAAATTACTTAAAACTAAATCCTTATTTTGATTTTTACGCCGAATTAGACAAAAAAGACCAGCAGGAAGGGGTTCTAAAGACCATCTTGTTTGGTTTAGGCATTACTAGTGAAAAGAGAGATAATCTGAAGAGAGATAATCTGAAGCGCACCAATCTTCTCAAGAGACTGCAGGAAATCCCTTCTGGCGAAGGCGAAGAAATAATTATCCCAAGAGAAAGAATAATTAATATACGGCCTTGCCAAGATTTTTAACCTTCCTTCAAGTATCTAATTAATGGTGAATAAAACGATTGGCTTTATCTTTGCGAGATATCTGGCGCTAATAATCCTGGGTCTTGGAAATCTCCTGATTTTTTACTTTATCTTCACGCCAGTGACTTTTTATCCTGTTCTTTGGATGCTTAACGCAATATACGGCGCAGTGATAAGCACAGGAAACACAACAATCGCCTGCAGCGCAATTACAGCAGTTAAATTCCTGCCTTACATCTTTGAAAGAATAGCCTGCATAGACACGACAATTATTGTCAAAGGATACTTTGCCAGCATAATCCCTGCCTGCATTGCCGGCTCTGCTTATTATTTGCTTACAATACTTAATTTAACAACTCCCATGAATGCAAAAATAAGGGCTAAAAGCCTTATTTTTATTTTATTATCTTTCTTAATATTAAATATTGTCAGAATATCCATATTTGCAGTGCTTTATGTTGAAAAAGGATATGAATATTTCAATACAGCGCATTTGGCAGCGTGGTATTTTGGAAGCACAATTCTTGTCGTGCTGCTGTGGTTTGCAAATGTATTAATATTTAAAATAAGGGAGATTCCTATATACAGCGACTTAAAGTTATTGTATAAGAATATCAGGGGCAAAAAATGATCTCTTCAATAATAGAATGGTTTGTTTCTTTAATTAATTCTCTTGGTTATTTTGGGATTTTTCTTGGCATGACAATTGAAAGCTCTTTCATACCATTTCCAAGCGAGATAATTCTTCCTCCTGCAGGAGTTTTGATTGCACGGGGCGAAATGTCTTTCTTCCTTGTGTTTCTAAGCGGGCTTTTAGGCAGCCTTGCAGGTGCGTTTATTAATTATTTTATTGCATTGCATCTCGGCAGGGCGGCAGTGAACAAGCTTGTCTTTAAATATGGCGGGGTGTTTTTTATCGACGAGAAAACAATGCTTAAGTCAGAAAATTATTTTAACAATCATGGGGAAATAACAACTTTCGCAGGCAGGCTTATACCTGCAGTAAGGCAGCTTATTTCACTTCCTGCCGGATTTGCAAAAATGAGCCTTGTTAAATTCACATTATTCACAGCATTAGGCGCAGGAATATGGTCAGCAATATTGATTTACCTTGGCATGTTGTATGGCGAAAACCAGGCGGCAATAGAGCCCCTGCTTAATTCAATAACTCTCTGGCTTTTGCTGATAATTGCAATTATAATCATATTGTATATAATAATTCGTAAAAGAAAAGAAGGAAAATTATGTCAACGTGCTTGCTAAAACCACGACCTTTAGGTCGTGGAGCACGTTGA
>CAYJRP010000094.1:0-3029 GCA_964372675.1 Candidatus Woesearchaeota archaeon
TATAATGGCAAAAAAACAAAAAGAAAGCAAAGCTTATGACTTTATTGTTCTAGGAGCAGGCGGCACAGGTCTAGCCGCAGGAATGTACGGCGCCCGACTTGGACTTAAAACTCTTGTTCTAGGTCATTCTCACGGCACAGAGCTTCCAATTGGCGGAGTAATAACAACAACAAACGTAGTTGAAAATTATCCTGGTTTTATTAGGCTCACAGGAACAGAAATCGCGCAAAAAATAGAAGAGCATACTCGTTCATATGACTTAGTCACAATAAAAGAAGAAAAAGCTGAAGAAGTAAAAAAACAAGGAAAATGCTTTTCAGTAAAAACAGAAGAAGCTGAGTATTTAGGAAAAACAATTTTATTTGCAACAGGAACAAAGTGGCGCAAGTTAGAAGTTCCAGGGGCAAAAGAGTTTGAGAATAAGGGCGTAGCGTTCTGTGCTTTATGCCAACCACCCGGAGAAGATGTAGTTGCTAATAGTAGTTTAGTAGCAATAGATAAAGTCACCCCATCAACAAATGTACTGACAGCAGATGGTTCATATCAAAAGATTGGAGGGTTTACAAGAAGAGACTATTCAGGATATTTAATAAAAATTACGCCTCGATTTTTCATAGAACCAGTTAGTCTAACTCCAGAGCATCCAGTTCTAACGACAGTTGCAGACAGAGGAAGTAGCGCAAATTACAAAATAAATCCTGATTTTTCAGAGCCTATTTGGAAGCAAGCGAAAGATATTACAGATAATGATTGTGTGTTATATCCTATTGTTAAGGAAACAAAAGATTTAGAGGAGATTAAGTTATCAGAGCATTTAGAACTAAGGTTGTATGAAAACAATGTCATCCCCCATAAACAGACATATACTGCTAAAACTCTCAAAGACAAAATTTCTCTAAACAAAGATTTAATGAGATTATTCGGTTATTATCTAGCAGAGGGCAGTGTTGTAAGACATGAATTAAGATTTTATTTTAATAAAAATGAAAAAGAGTATCTTGAAGATGTACAAAAAATAATTAGAGAGTCATTTGGGCTGGATAGTAAGATAAGTTACAGAGACAATGTAGGATTTGTAACATTATATTCCAAGATTATTGCAGACTTGTTTAGAGTTTTATTCGATAAATATTCACATTCAAAATCAATCCCGCATTTTATAATGCTGCTGCCTCCAGATAAGCAAAAAGAGTTAATTAAAGGCTTATGGCGAGGCGACGGTTGTAAAAGAGAAAAAGACTTCTGTTTAGTAACCAGCTCCAGAAAAATGGCTTATCAAGTAAGGGACATTCTTCTAAGATCTGGAATAATCTGTTCATTACAAAAAAGAGACAAAATAAAATTAAACAAGAATGCGCATAAGATAGAAGGAAGAGAAGTCTCATTTACTAAAGATAAATATCATGTAAACGTGGGCGGGCAGTTCTTGGAAAAGATGTCCGAAATCCTCGAAATAAAACATTCCAAATTAGAAAACAGAAAACAAATCCTAAAGCATGCATGGATTAAAGATAATTTTGCTATACTTCCAATAAGAAAAATTGAAAAAGCTAATTACAAAGGGGAAGTATTAAGTATAGCAGTTGAAAATAATAACAATTATGTGGCTAAAAACTTTATCGTTCACAATTGTGATGCTCCCATTTATAAAAATAAAATTGTAGGACTAGTCGGCGGTTCTGATTCAGCAGTTAAAGACGCTCTGGTGCTGGCAGAACATGCAAAGAAAGTCTATATAATTTACCGCGGTGAAAAAATCCGCCCAGAGCCAATAAATTATGATAGAGTTATGGCAAATAAGAAAATTGAGATAATAAATAACACAAATGTAATAGAAGTTAAAGGCTCTAAATTTGTTGAGAAAGTTATTTTAGACAAACCTTATCAAGGAAAGAAAGAACTTGAACTACAAGGTTTATTTGTAGCAATAGGGCACATCCCTCTTTCAGATTTAGCAAAGCCCCTCGGAGTAAAAACAGACGAGAAATCAGAAATAATAATAGATCATAAAACTTCAGAAACAAATGTTCCAGGTGTTTTCGCTGCGGGCGACGTCGCAGACAAGCCTTTCAAGCAGCTAATCACAGGAGTTGCAGAAGGCTGCACAGCAGCTTATTCAGCTTACACTTACATTAGCAAAAATAAAGTTTTAACTTGCTAAATTTTTTATCCATGCCTTCTTAAAGTAGGGCATTGTCAAAGTAGATAACAAAAACCCCAAAGCAGGAACAAAGGCATTTAGCCATGGATTTGGAACTTTAATTAAAACTAAAAATACACCAATTATAATATAAGTCATTAGAAAGATAATTAATTTTCTAGTCTTACTGTTCTCCCAAGCCTTGTCTAATTCAACTCTTTTATTTCTCGTCTTGATATTTTCAATTTCTTTTTTCATTTTTAACTTGTTGACATCTCATTTTCAGAACCAACGTTTTCAAAAAACTGGCTGAATCTTTTTCCTTCAACCCTCGCTTTCTTCAAATTGACAACCCAATTAACTCCTGAATCTTCAAGCTGCGCAGGGTGCAAAAACAACCAGCCTTCCCTGTTAAATCTCACAGCAACAACCGGAGCAAGACCCATTACTTCGCAAAACTGCGAAAATTCGTCTATTTGCTTCTTTGTTATGTAAATTCTAGGGCCTTTGCTGGACTTGACTTCAACAGCATATGCTTTTCCTGCCTTGCCGGCAATCAAGTCGCAGAAAGTGTTTTCATTAACCCCGCTGCCAGCGACACGCGCAGCCCGCCAGCTTTTGTCAGTGAAAAACTGCAATAATTCTCGTTCAACCCTAGATCCTTTAGCCTTGTTTGACATTTTTGCTTTAACACCCCGCGATAAATTAACCAACACCAACTATTTAAGTTTAGATATTCCAATTTAAGAACACATAAATGAAACTCCCAGCCGATGCAGAGCATCGGGGTATTATTGGAAATAAAAAATAAAAAGAAAAAAGCAAAAAATAGATTATTTTAGTTGCTTCCAGAGAAGAATCTTATGACTTTTCTCCAAAAGCCGCTATC
>CAYJRP010000095.1:0-3000 GCA_964372675.1 Candidatus Woesearchaeota archaeon
CTTATCCACGCAAAAACCAAGAAAATAGGAATTAAAGTAATCAGCATTGGCTTGAAAGAGTGACTCATATTTTGCATAGCGTCGCCCATAAGCTCCTTATTTATCTCCATCATTTTTTGCTGATTTCCTTTGTGCAGTTTAAGCTCTTCTTTAAGCTTTTTTTGCTTTTCTTTGCTAGCCTTGACTTTTTCTTTATCAAGAACAAAATGATTTACAAGGCTGATGAACAAAGAAACAAGCCCCGATATTATTACAATGCTAATCTTAGGCGATGAGGTAATTAACTCTGTAATTGTCATGTTCTTTAATAGGAAATATGATTTTAAAACCTATCTACTGCAATAATTTTTATATAGCCCAAAATTGAATCAATTAGCATGACATCATCTAAACCAAAAGTTGTTTACACCTACGGAGTATTCGACTTATTTCATAACGGCCACGTTGAATTGCTAAAAGAAGCTAAATCTCTTGGAGACAAGCTAATAGTAGGAGTATTTACAGATGAAGTTGCAGCTTCTTTTAAGAGAAAGCCGATCATATCCGAGAAGGATAGGCTAGCAGTCATAAAAGCCCTATCTTTTGTTGACCAAGCGATTTTGCAAACAGAGCTCTCCCCCGAAAATAATCTGCTTAAGCATAAGCCCTCTATTCTTGCAAAAGGCCCTGGCGCAGGCTGGGAAGAAGGAAAAGAGCCCCCAGGACAGCAAATAATGAACAAAATGGGCGGAAAAGTGGTGCAGTTAAGTTATCATCCGGGAATCTCAACATCAGATATAATAAATAAAATAATTAATGGTAAAATCTGATTTATCCCATAACCTTTCTCAATGCAGGATGCATATCCATCGCATGCTGCTGCGCAATGTTCTGGTACATTTGATAAATTATCATTACAGCAAGCAAAATGGCTGTTCCTGACGTCAACGCGCCGAATAAGTTAGCAACAGAAGCCAGAAGACCAATGGCAAGCCCGCCCATAATTGTTAATGGCATAATATACCTGTCCAAGATGCTCTCCAAAATTCTCGGGTCTCTTCTAAATCCTGCTATTTGCAATCCCGAAGATGAAATATTCTTTGCCTGCCCTGCTGCATCTATTCCAGTCGTCTTTACCCAAAATAGCGAGAATATTACTGAAAAAATTACATAGAATAAAATATGGCTTATGCCTTGGAAAATATTTGAAGTAAGCAGGCTTTTTGTAACAATTCCTTCAAGCAAATTTGGAGAAGCTATCCAAAATGCAAATCCTGAAATAGGCTGTCCATTTTGAAATCCGCCTAAAAATGTAGGGCGTCCAAGCCATGTTTCAAAAAGGCTTCCAAATAACTGTAAATTAGCAGCCAAAGCAGCAACTAAGATGACTGGAAGGTTGGATGCATAAAAGAACTGCAATGGCCACTTGACGCCATATCCTCGCAATCTGTCATAGCTTAAAGGAATTTCAACTTTAAGGCTCTGCGCCCATACAACAGCAAGGAAAATTCCGGCAGTCACCAAAATAATAAGCGCAGCAAGCAAAGCCCCTGTCGCATCTCCGTTAATAATAGACTGAATAATTACAAGGACTCGGCCAGAACATGGCGTGTTCTCAAAATCAGCAAAGCAATTAGTTCCATCAGCGCCGATGAACTGGAAAAGCCCTATAAACAGCTGAAGCGCAACTCCTGCGACGATGAACAGCGAGAGCCCCGAGCCAAAGCCCCACTTTGTGGAAATTTCATCCATATACATTATAGCAAGCCCGCCAAGAATAAGCTGGGTAATAACAATTGCCTGATATCCGGGAATAGCTTCCAAACCTTTCATCAATACAAAAATGCAGGCTTCAAATAAGATAAAGAACAAAACTCCTATTTTTTGAAGTCCCTGAAACATCTTTCTTCCCTCAGGAGTTTTTGTATCAATGCTTAAAATTCCAGAACCACTTAACAACTGCAGAATAATAGAAGATGTGACAATAGGCCCAATGCCCAAGCTGATAATGCTCCCAAAGTCAGTGCCGAGAATAGTAGACAAAAAATCAAATCTTTCAAGCGCATTCTTGCTCAAGCCATAAAGCTTTATGTTGTACATGACAAAATAAAACCCAAGAATCATCAAAGTCCACTTGAGTTTTTCATTAAAACCAATTTTTTTCTCAACAGGCTTTTTCACTTCAGGAATAAGCCGAATAATGTTTTTCAATACCATTAAAAGTGATTAAAAAAAGCTAGTTTTTAAATAATACTATTACAAGTTCCTAATATGAATAAAGAGGCTTTAAAAAGCAAAAAAGAAAAGTATGCTGGGCCAATTGTCCTTGGAATAAACGACGCTATAATTGAATTATCCGGAGCTTTGATAGGGCTTACTGTTGCTTTGCGAAATAACATCTTAGTAGCATCAACAGGAATCATACTTGGAATTGCAGCATCTCTTTCAATGGCTGTTTCAGAGTACCTATCAGCAGAAGAAGAAGGAAGAAAGAAACCATTAAAGCTCGCAACTTACACAGGCCTGTCGTATCTAATTACAGTTCTCATCTTAATCACCCCATACCTCTTCCTAAAAAACTCCTACACATCATCAATAATAATGTTAATCTTAGTCCTTGCAACAATTGGAGTATACACTTATTATATATCAAGTCAAAAGAAATCAAGCTTCAGCAAAAGATTCTTCAAAATGGCAGGCATTTCATTAAGTGTAGCGGCAATAAGCTTTGTTGTAGGCATTTTGATAAGAAAATTTACTGGAATTAATGTTTAATAATTTCAATTTAGAATTAATCTTTAAAATTTAAGATAGGAATGAGGAAGAGAAAGATGGGTAAAATTAACCAATCTGAAATATTTTTTGTTAATCCCCGTTATTTTAATCTTTATCTCCAGAAACAATAATCTCCCCGCCATGTTTTGCAACAGACTCAATCGCTCCTTGCGAAGCAGCACCAGCAAGGATTTTCATTTTAATTTTGCTTTGCAAACTTCCAACAATCTTAAAGTTTTTCAAGTC
>CAYJRP010000096.1:0-2844 GCA_964372675.1 Candidatus Woesearchaeota archaeon
GCCAAAAAAATACGATGTCATCTTTTGCATAAACACTATTTATTTTATTGATGGGTGGAAAAACAAAACAAAAAACAATCCACTATTAAAAATTTATAACGCGCTAAACGATTCTGGAATTGCGATAATAGTAGTAAGAAGTAGCGACAGCGATCACCGCATAATAAAAAGGACCGCTGGAGGGGGTCGGGTAACTGGATTAGTAGTCAGAGAAAAACTAAGAAAACTAGAAATACCATATTATGTCGAAACAGTGCCTTCGTACATTAATCTCTCAGATTGCTTTAAAAATCAAGAATTCAAACCAAACAAGAAAGGAAACAAACTATTATCATTTATTTTTGGAGATCGCTGGAAAAAACTAACAAACGAAAAGAAGCAAGAAGTAATAAATGCAATAAAAGAAAGAATGAAAATCATCAATGGAAAACCAGTTTTAGAAGCAAAGCATGAATACATTTGGATATACAAACACAATCACGAACCAAACTATGAGTCAAATGATGAATTAGACAAAAAGGCAAGAAAACTAGCACAGAAAATAAAGAAAAAGATACAAACAATCCCAAATTTTCCAGTAAAAGGCATTTTGTTCAGAGATACGACTCCCTTAATGAGAGATTTCAAAATGTTTCAAGAAATAATAGAATATGCAAAATGTAAATATAAAAAAGAAAAAATAGATTTTGTGGTTGCAAAAGACATGCAGGCTCTTATTTGGGCCGGGGCGTTGGCAAAGGCCCTAAAGTGCGGCGTGGTTCCAATGTTTAGAAAAGATTTGGCTGGAAATGTTTTAACCGCAACATACAAGCATGAGTATAACGCAAATAGAGTAGTTAATTTGCAAAAGCACGCTATTAAAAAAGGAAATAGAGTGCTACTGATTGATTATATTATGGCAACGGGAGGAACCATGCGTGTAATGGCAAAATTGATAGAACATCTTGGTGGAACAGTTGCTGGAATATTTAGCATAACAGAACTTGAATACCAAAATGCAAGAAAAGGGTTAGAAAAATACAATGTTCACACAATAGTAAAGTATTAAATTCCAAAAATCACAATTAATATGAAGTGTTTAAAATGGAATTAGAAAAAAAAACAGTTGCTGTATCCAGCGGCTTCCTGTCAGATAAAAGTGAAAAGTACCTATTTCTTAAAAGGGCCGAAAAAAGCAGCTGGGGGGTAGGACAGTGGCAGCTACCGGAAGGAAAAATAGAATGGGGAGAAACAGCACAAGAAGCAATGAAAAGAGAAGCAAAGGAAGAAGCAAACTGCCGTGTAAAAAATCTTGAATTAATAGGCATTTCAAAATCAAGAATACAATCAAAGGGTATTGATTACCATGTTGTAAGAATAGTATTCAAAGGAAAGCTTCAAGGAAGAATAAAAATAGGCCCCGACCATTCGGACTACAAACTATTGAAAATTAAAGATGCATTAAAACTGGATTTGGCTTCTAACACAGCTGAACTAATAAAAAAATTAGAAAAAGAAGGAAAAATATGACAAGCAAAATAATAATTCTAACCGGTTTGTCAGGGGTAGGAAAAAGCACGATATCAAGAAGTATTTCTGAAGAATTGTCAATGCCGGCAGTGCATGCAAGTGCAATAATACGTCGATATGCAGAATCACAAGGGTATAGAAGATTATCTCACTTTTTCAAAGGGGTTGGTGTCCAAAATGCATATATAAAAGTGAGGCCCTTGATATTGGCAGAGATAGTAAAACACGCTGAAAAGGGAAACGTTCTGGTAGAAGGTTTGTATGATATAGGATTATATCGCGAACTGCAAAAAAGATTTGGGCAAAAGAGCATAACAGTAATAAATTTAACAGCAAACAGAAGCTTCAGAAGGCACCAGCATGCGTTAAGAAAAGGTCTGCCTTATGGAAAAGGAAGAGCAGATGTGAGAAAAAGGGATGCAGTAAAATGGGCTGGGGGATTACAGCAGATGCTGAAAGAATCGCAAATCAAGGTAAGAAATACTAAAAGTATTCCAGTAGTGATAAGAAAAGTAATAACCCAAATAAGACGAATCTAACAGGCTGTTTTTATTCCCATTCTTTCAGTGAAACTATTCTTTTACATCTGATTTCCTCCTCGGCCTGAAGGATGAGATGTTAAACCTTTAATGGCCCAATAACTGGTCGACACTAGACAAATGACTTTCTCCCCGGCCGAAAGGCCGAGGTATTAGACCAAGGACTGCAGCGCTACGCGCTGCCGAATAAAGCAATATCTTTCAGCGGCAGAGTCTAATACAAAAAATCGATAGTTCTACGAAAGAGTATAGTAGTCTTGGCATTCTTTCTTCAAATCCTCTTCATAAAACAAGGAACAGCTTCCGGGATCATTAATTTGCTGGTAATATTTTCGGTAGCAGGGTTTCCTCAAATCTTCCCCGACTAAATCGCAATAATGGGCTCGTTTGACCTGGACCAAATGGGTAACGATGCAGTCCAAATCGATTTTGTCTTTAGTTGTGCATGTGTGCTTCACGAAATAATAATCGGTGCAGTTTTCAGTTGCGCCGAATGGCAGGTCTTGGCAAATAGTGGCATCGTCGATCGTCTTGTAGAACTGTTCGATGCAAGCACTTTTGTTATCCCCCCAATTCAGTTGGAGACAAGGATCGGCACTCCTGGATTGGATGGCTTGATCAACGGCTTTTTGGATGTCGGCTTGGGAATCCGGGGATAGGCAGCCCGATAGGGCCAGCAAACCAAAAATGGATAAAACAATCAACGGGTATTTTTTCATTCATTCCCTCCCTACCTATTGCATTCAATTCAATAAAAAAGAACGTGGGAAGCGAAATGTGCTTCCCGCATCTAACA
>CAYJRP010000097.1:0-1402 GCA_964372675.1 Candidatus Woesearchaeota archaeon
GACTCGCCAAAGGAAGTTGAGACTAAAATAAAGAAATACGCGTTTTCTGGAGGACGCGATACACTCGAAGAGCATAGGAAACTTGGAGGAAATCCTGACGTGGATGTTTCTTACCAATACTTAAAATATTTATTTGAGCCAGATGATAAAAAGCTAAAGAAGATTTATGATGATTATAAATCTGGTAAAATGACAAGCGGAGAGCTTAAACAGATTACTATTGACAAGATAAATGCTTTCTTGAAAGAACATCAAAAAGCAAGAGAGAAAGCTAAAAAAGATGTTGGTAAGTTTTTGTATAGAAAAGTTTAAATATGTGCGTTTATGTGCGTACACATGACTAATATAACTGTGAGCATCCCTGATGAATTAAGAGATGAGCTGAAAAAGCATAAAGAAGTTAACTGGAGTGCTGTCATTAGAATTGCCTTAATTCAGCATCTAAGAAATGCGCGGGCTGTTGAAGCAATTGCAAAAAAAAGTAAACTAACCAAGAAAGATGCTGATGAAATCTCAAAAATGATAAAGAGAGAGGTTGCGGAGGAGTTTAATCAAAATTGAGAATTGTATTAGACTTAAATATAATAATTTCGGCATTGCTTAAAAAATCAACTAATAGAAAGATTATTTTAGACAACAGATTTGAATTTTACTTTCCTGAAACTGCATTTCATAAAATATTAAAATATAGGTCATACATTCTTGAGAAAACGAAAATGCGGGACGGGGAGTTTTTAATACTTCTTATTAGGTTATTTTCTCGCGTAACCTTGATCTCAAGAAGAAGACTGCTTGAGTATAGAGAACAGGCAAGGAAAATTATGAGTTTAATTGATGATGAAGATTCTATATTTATTGCGTCCGCTTTATCTTTGGGTGAAGAAGCTATTATTTGGAGTGATGATAGGCATTTTGATAGACAAAACAGAGTTAAAGTCTGGAAAACAGAAGAAGTTATAAGGCAGTTCAATAACCTTAATTAAAATGAAAAGTAAGAAAACAAAAGTCGCTATTTTTGGCGCAGGTTGTTTCTGGGGAGTTGAAGAAGCTTTTAGGACGACTAAAGGCGTTGTTAGGACAGAAGCGGGATACTCTGGAGGAAGCTACGAAAAACCGAGTTATGAGGATGTTTGCTCTGGCATGACAGGACATGCTGAAGTTGTTAAAGTTGAATACGATGGAAGCAAAATAAGCTATAAAGAACTGCTTAAGGTTTTCTGGGATATTCATGATCCTACTCAAGTGAACAGACAGGGGTCTGACTCTGGCTCGCAATATCGAAGTGTTATTTTTTATTTTGATGAAGAGCAGAAGAAAGAAGCTGAAAAAAGCATGAAAGAAGAGCAGAAAAATCATGATAGACCAATTGCCACAAAGATTGAAAAGGCGAAAGAATTTTATA
>CAYJRP010000097.1:1502-2799 GCA_964372675.1 Candidatus Woesearchaeota archaeon
GGAGACATTGTTCTAGAGTTATACTCGAAAGAAATGCCTATAACTGCAGGCAATTTTGAGAAACTTGTTAAACAAGGATATTACGATGGAGTTATCTTTCATAGAGTTATCCCTGGATTTATGATTCAGGGCGGAGATCCTACTGGAACTGGCGCTGGTGGGCCTGGATATAGTATTAAAGATGAGTTTAGCGGAACTGATATTGATAAAAATGACCGCGGAACAATATCTATGGCTAATTCCGGAGAGGATACTGGAGGAAGCCAATTTTTCATAAATGTTGCAGATAATAACTTCTTAGATGGAAAGCATCCTGTTTTTGGGAAAATTATCTCTGGCTTGGATGTTGCTGATAAGATCTCTAATGTTAGGCGCGATGGCTCTGATAGGCCATTAGAAGAAATAAAAATAATAAAAGCGAGTATAATTAAATGATAATGAATAGATAATTAATAGACAAGCTTTATAGATTATTAGCTTCCCATCTTATGCTGTCCCCGTTTCCATCCTAGAGACTTGAAGATTAATTCTTAAAAATAATAATAAAAAATAGAAAAAATTAATAAATAATTTTATGGACTTGTGAATACCCATCTTTTAAGGTTCCCGTTATCCTAAAAATACTAAAATATTAATTATAAAATGAATAATAAAAAAGAAGAGATAGGATTAACCTATAGGCAAAGACATCTCTTTGCCTAAGATTTAAAGGCGCTTATTTGAAGCGTCCTTTAACCTATCAATACGCTTCTTTTATCTTCGTCTCTTGCTTTAGATATCCTACGACTTGCATCAAGCAGCTCTGGATAAAAACTTCTTGCTGCTGCTTCAGTAAATCCTAAGCTGGTCATTACACCTAGATAGTCGTTTGCAGTTAATCTTGCGCCTTCGTTTACTCCAAAGTAAAGATGCGTTTCTCTTTCAACACGTTTTTCTGCTATGAGACTATTAAGAATTGCTCCATATCTTGGGTATTGCTCTGTAAAGGCATCTATGCCATCTCTCATACCACGAGCTTTTTCAACATTTTCGTATTCGACTTTTGCGTAAACTCTGCCGCCCACATAAAGCCCGCCGTGTTCTGTTAAGTCTACGGCTTGCGCAAGCTTTGGCTTGGCACGCTTAAGCTTTCCAGACATGCTTGAAATTGGTATGTCGATTCTATCTGTGGCGATTAATTCTAAAACTGCTCTTTCTGTTTGTTCGTTTTCCATTTTTATTTTTCCTCCTTACATCTATAGCTTATTGTGCCTATAGGAGCATATTAATTTATGAGGTGATTTTTTTCACCACAATA
>CAYJRP010000098.1:0-2775 GCA_964372675.1 Candidatus Woesearchaeota archaeon
ATCACAAGCTATGCTTAGCATCAGGAAGCGCCTGCCTTTGGACAGGCATTTTATCTTCACTGTTTACATTTTCTTTAATTTTGTACAAGTCTCCGTTGACTTTATCGCCATTCTTGGTCCTAGAAACCCAAACAAAAAACAACACAACAAGTATCGTGGAAAACACTCCTGTATTAATCAGCATTATTTCCATCAGCACCATGAGTTAAGAAAGAAATTTCCAGATATATAAACATTACTCCTAATTTTTATAAATGTTTTTTCGGTGCCCAACTTTAAGAACCAGAATAACCAGTTTATCATTGTCCATGTCAAGCATCACTTTATAATCCCCAACTCTTAATTTGTACCCCGGTTCGCCGACAAGTCTCTCTAGAAATTGTTCAGGTCGTATTCTGATTCTTTCTAAGACTTTAATAATTCTATCTTGAATTTGCCTGTCAAGTTTTTTAAGCTGCATTTCAGCTTTTGGCGTAAACACGACTTGATAAGTCATTTACAGCCTCAATTCTTTTTTTACCTGTTCCAACGTCTTGAATCTTCCTTTTTTATATTCTTCTCTGGCTTCAGCAATATCCCTTTTAGTTTCTTGAGACAGTTCAGTAGTGTCCTCTACCATGTCCCAGATAACATTCTCATAGCTTTCCTTTTCGCCAAACTTTCTTTTTCTCAACACCTCAAGTAAATCCTTGCTAATCTGTATTGTTGTATCCATATCAATTATATAACTAGCTATAGCATTTAAATTTTTCTACATTTCTTCAATAACAGGAATGCCAAGCAAGTGCAAGGCATTCTTTAGCACTTGCGTAAAGCTTTCAACAAGTTTTAGCCTAAATGTTTCAGCTTCGCTTCCAATAACTTGGGAAGCATGATAAAATTCATTAAATGTTTGAGCCAGCCCAAAAGCGTAATTAGCAATTAAATTAGGCGCAAGCTGTTCATAAGCATGCACAATAACTTCAGGAAACTTGCCAAGAGCAGAAACAAGCCTCTTCTCAACATCGCTAATATCCGTAATTTCAATCTTCTTGACTTTAGTCTTCGCTTTAACTTTTCTCAAAATACTTCGAGCGCGGGCGTAGCTGTAAAGCAAGTAAGGACCTGTGTCTCCTTCGAAATGAATTGCCTCTTTGGGATTGAACGTTATCACTTTATTCGAATCCTGTTTTATCATTGAATATTTCATCGCAGCAACAGCAATCGCAATAGCTCTTTTTTCCAGTTCTTTCCCGCTGACTTTTGCGCGAGATTTTATTTCCTTGCTTGCTTCGTCTACAAGTTCATTTCTAAAATCAGCGTATAAAATGTTGGTTCCTGTTCGTGAGGACATTTTTCCTTCAGGCAGCCTGACAGATTCATACCCTAAATGCTCATACTTTTCCCAATGTTTAAATTTCATTAATTCCAAAGTCTTTCGCAGCTGTTGAAAGTGAAGATTTTGCTCAAAATTCGTAATAATTAAAGACTCGTCTATCTTGTATTTTTGCAGTTTAATCTCCGCCAAAGCTAGGTCTTTTGCAGAGTAAAGCACTGTCCCATCTTTTCTAAGCAATACCCATACGCCCAAATTATCTTTTTTAAGGTCCATAATTATAGCTCCATCTGAGATTTCAGCGATCCCTTTCTCAACAAGAGTTTTAGCTATCTTCTTTCCATTTTCTTCAAATTCACTTTCAAAAAAATTAACATCAAAATTTGCCCCCAAATCATTATAGATAGGTTTCCAAGAATTAATAGATAATTTTCTGGTTTTCTGCCACAAATCAATAAGTTTTTTATCGCTTCTTGAATCAAGTTTCCTGTTTATCTCATCTACTTCTTCCTGCAAGTCTTCATTATCATCAAGTCTTTTTACAGCATCAACATAAATCCCGGCAATCCAAGATTCATCATCCTTAAGTTTTTCTTTTGAGTGATATTTAGTGTAGCACCAAATCCACTTAGCAATATGCATCCCAGTATCTCCGGAATAATTAGCCCTAATCACTTTATTTCCACAGAACTCTTTTATTCTTGCCAGACTTTCGCCAAGGGAAGTTCCTCTTATATGCCCTACATGAAAAGCCTTATGAGTGTTAGGCTGTGAAAATTCAATCATAAACTTCTTTCCTTTTCCCAAGTTATTTGAGCCATACTTGCTTTTCTCCTTTCCTATTCTTTGCAAAACATTCAAAGCAGTCTTTTTTCTATTAACAAAAAAGTTAACATACGCACCAAGGGCCTCAATCTTTTCAAAATCGTCTCCCAATTTAATTTTAGAAGCAATGTCTTTTGCAATTTCAACAGGATTTTTCTTAAACTGCTTTGCAAGAATAAAGCAAGGCAAGGCAAAATCCCCCATAGATGGATCTTTAGGAACTTCAATTAAATCAATAGAAGCACTTATTCCTGTCTTTTTAAGCAAAGCAATGATCTTCTCTTTCATAAGGTAAAATAAAAAAAGTAATTAATAAAACTATCTTAATTGCCAAAACAAGGCCTATATTTAAGAAATCTTCGGTATTCCCACAACAGCTCTGCCTTGGATAGTGAAGTATCCACACTTATATCACCATTTCTTGCCATTTCTCTGAGCAAGTCGCAAACTCCAGCGTATTCTTTGCCAAGATAGCTATCGGGAATAATAACGCTAATCTCCGGGTCTGAAATCTCTTCAGACAGTATGCTCTTTCCTGTTAAGACATAATTCTTATCCCCAACAGATATAGATATCTTAGAGTTCTTAGGCAAATCTGGCGTCAAAGTGTCTTGCAAGTAAGCAGGGAAGTTCTC
>CAYJRP010000099.1:0-2701 GCA_964372675.1 Candidatus Woesearchaeota archaeon
TTTGGACTCTTTTTATTATAAACATAAGTTTTGGATGGTTATATAATTTGCTGTTTTGCGAGTGTTTAAATACCCTATAATTTGCTATTTTTTTATGGATAATGAGCGGAGCAGATTAGTAAGAGAATTCATGGAGTCTTTTATGCAGAGACTTCCATACCATAATCCTGACCATGCTATTGACATGGCTGAGACAGCTGTCAAGTTAGCTGTAATGGAGGGAATGCCTGAAAAAAAGATAGAATTGGTATACGCTACTGGAATCGGTCATGATTGGGTTTACCATCTTGGCTTTGAATGGGGAGAAAATGAAAGAAAAAGCGCTTTGGTTGAAGGGCTTGTTTTGCCTGGTTTTGGGTACTCTCAAGAAGATGTAAGTGAAGTGCAAAGAGGAACTATGGCCACTGCATTTCCTCCTAGAGAAAGGCCGAAAGACTTGTTTGAAATGGTGATTAGGGATGCTGATTTGGCAAACCTGGGCAGAAACGATTTTTGGGACAAGACAGAAGCCATTTTTAAGGAATTAAATATGGCTCAGGTAATGAAAGGATTGCCATTGATAACTGAGGATGTATATGCAGGAGGAAGGCTTGATTTTTTGCAAACTAAAGTTGAATACCACACTGCTGCCGCAAAGAAACTATTCTTGCCGGGATTGGCTAGAAATATAGAAAAGGCGAAAGAAATTGTAAGAGAATATGGTAAACACTTTTAACTCATCTTAAAGATATGTCAGCTTCGTTATTGTTTTCATTGATTTCTTTGACATCATTTTCTGCATCTACTACGAACGAAACTTGGTTTGACGAAGAACTTGGAAGCTTTAAGTTTTCCACATTGAGTATCTTTCTGGCTCCTATTTCTATTGAATCCAAGCTAAAGTCTTTTACGAACTTGCTGTCAGAGTAGATGCTTAATACTACTCCTTGGGCGTCTTTAAGGCCTTTATTTATTACTTCTATGTCAAAATTCAAGTACCGACCGCCTGCGCTTGCCTGCAAATCATAAATTGACAGCTCTGGCAAACTGTCTACAGCATATAGGCTGTTTATATCTGTAATTAGCTGCCGTTCTATCTCCTGGGCGCAATCTAAGGTTGGATATAAGATGCTATTTGGATTTTGGTTGTGGTCAAAGCCAAGGGAGTGCAAGAGCTCGTGGGTTGCTACTTTCGCGCCTTCACACCTGTCTTCTCTGTATAACGCTATTTTTCCCTTTATAATTACTGAATATAACGTTGAATTTAAAACTTCAGAGGGTCCGCCTTCTCCGGCGACAAAGTGGCCTTCTTCATCGGCGTCAGGCGCCAAATTAGAACAAAGAATGTTTATTTCTGCATCTGACTGCTTGGGATAGAATTCTAAAACAGTTAAACTTCCAATATTGTTGAAAGCCTCTTCCACAGACGTCTTCTTCTTCCCGTCACAAGAACTTGAAATTGAGTAAGATATTATTTTATCTTTGTAGCGCATATTCGGATAAAACTGCTTGCTTACTGAATTATAATCTGTTTGTCCATTCGTTTTCTGAAAACTGCTTTTTATTACTGGAATGCTTACTGGCTCCTTAGGCCAGTTTAAGTAAACGAAGTAAATTGACCCCGCTAAGAGCGTCAGCAGAATAATCAAGATGATTGTGCCAAAAACCGATCCTTTTTTGTTCATTTTATTTTACAGGATAAGACAATTTATAAAACTAATGGGCAGTTAGCTTCTATAACTTAAAACTGCGAGGGCAACTGCAGCGAGAAAAATTGTAATGTCTCTGTATAAAATGTCCAAGCTTCCTAGATTAAAGATAATTATCCCAAATATGAAAATTGCTGAAATTATTGATGCGTAAAATGTCTTTTTTCCCCATATCAGCCAAAGGCCTAAAATTAAATCAATAACTACGTGGGTCATAAGAAATGTTTCTTTTGACATTAAACCAAGAGTTGCGAAATCAGGAATAAATCCTATCCAGTTTGTTGGATTTAGAAAGGCGGAAATTGCAACATAAATGAACGAGAACGCAATTCCTAATCGTAAAATTAAAGAGGCTGTTTTTTGGGGCTCCATTTTACTGAACAATAATAGTTCCCTTCATAGAAGGGTGCAAGTGGTCATGATATCCCCATGTGCCTGCTTCATTAAAAACAAAAGAGTAAATGTCTCCTTCATTAAACTCGCTGCATGCATCAAAAATCTGCTCGTTTGTACCACACTTGCTTATGCTAGAGCCCGGATATTGTGTGTGCGTGGGATGAATATTAGAGGCTACCCATACTGGAACGGATCTTTGATTGGTAAATGCCACTAAACTTCCAGCAGGAATAGTTATTTTATTGGGTGAAAATCCGTTGTTTGTTACAACGACATCATAAATTTGAGTTCTTTCAACTGCTCCTGCGGGACAAGCTCTGAACTCACAATTATTATTAGAATCTCGCGAGACAAAACTCCCATCAGGACACTCAAAAACATCTGCATCGCATGCTCCGGAGTTTCCTGAACCTCCAGAGCCACTAGAACCACTAGAACTTCCGCTGCCCGCGCCGGCGTCGGTATTAGAAGTATTTGAATTGCTTGAACGCGTAGCTATAAAAATAATGGCAACTACAATCACTATGACAACAATAAGCAATATTGCTATGCTGTTACTGCCTTTTTTGTTCATGTTTATGACAGCTTACTTCATTATAAAAACCTTTGGACTAGGA
>CAYJRP010000100.1:0-2696 GCA_964372675.1 Candidatus Woesearchaeota archaeon
ATGGCGAGGCGAGGCTGGGGTTGCGCCCTACGGGCTGCCGAGTAGGGCAAAATTTCCCGAAGAAATTTTGACCGTCGAAGCCATTGTTGTTGTTAAAATTTTCAAACTCAAGAATTCACTTTGTTATCTACTGAGTTAATTGTTTAGTATCATAATTACGTAACATTTCTTATCCTTTATAAAGAAAGGAAAAATTTTTTCTTTGGTGATGTAAAATGTACAAACTAAATAAAAAAAACGTAAGTGGATAATATGTCAAATAAAGAAAGGCACACCTATAAAGGATATAGCTTTAGCACAAAAAGTAACGCGTAAGACAGTATGGGAAATAAAGAAAAAGTTCGAAAAATATGGTGAAGATGGTCTTAAAGACCATAAGCCAGGAAGGCTCTTTGAGCCTTTAAGCTCAAAGTTCTATGATTTAGTCGTCAAATATTGGAAAAAATATAAGTGCGGAGCAAGAAAGCTTCATGTAATTCTAAAAACGAAAGGCTTTAGCGTTTCTCTCAGAAAAATAAGCCAAGTTCTTATCAAAGAAGGCTTTCAAAAACCTTGCTTGAAAAGAAGAAAACCTAGAAAATACAAGAGATATGAATGGCCATTGCCAAATTATATGTGGCATACTGATTGGCACGTAATTAAAGCCAAAAAAATGAAAGGCAAGAAGATACTCCCATATCTTGATGACTGTTCAAGAAAAATTATGGGTTATGTAATTGGTGCAGAGAATACTAGGAATTCTTTGTTTGCACTTTACAGTGCAATTGCTAAAAATCTAGTAGCACCTTTTATACTGAACAGCGATAGAGGGCCACAGTTTATTTCAAATAAACTGGACAAAAAAGGGAAAGCAACACATGAATTTCAAGAGGCGCTGAATGCGTTAGGAATAATCTTTGTGCCGTCAAAAAGAAGACACCCGCAAACTAATGGAAAGATGGAGAAATTCTTTCATATTCTGGACACAGAATTTGACGAGAGATTTGAAACGCTTGATGACTTTATCGATTATTATAACAATGAAAGACTAAGCGAAGCAGTGGATTATATGACTCCAAATGAAGCGTACAAAAAGCGCCTTTAAAAAGGCGCAAAAATGTTACGTAATTTCGGTACAAGTAACGTAATATTGATACCATAGGTTTTACCGACGATTAATAATTGAGCGGTATCGTTATTGCGTAACATTTTGGATAAATGAAAAAATAGGTGTGTTCATGCAAATTTGTTTATAATAATTGCTGAAAATTTAAAAAGAACGATTTTCCATAGGAATGTTACGTGATATCGGTACTATACAGTTTATTCAGTAGATAACAAAGTGAATTCCTGATGATGGATATTTTAACAACAACAATAATATCAACAGTCAAAATTAGTAGTTTTAAATAATATCAATCCGTTGCTACGCAACAATAATTTGTGCTCGGCGCAAATTGTCTTGCCACTAATTTACGCCGAGCCTATTTATTCATTAAGAAACTAGAAAAAATCTTTAATCATTCCTTGCAATTGCTTGATATTATCAGGAGGCTCTTTACGATTATTCAATTTTTCTCTAACAACCTCAAATACTACAAAAACAAAAGTTGGAAATGCAACCTTTATCTCCAGAAACAGATTTGTAAATTTCCACAGGTTATAAAGAAGGCAACTAAAAGCAAACAGAAAATACCTTTTTACCTCATCTAACGTTGTAGTCTTTATTCTAACATTATCTGTTACTCTGTATGTCGTCTCTATTCCCCATCTGCACTTGTAGCCTCTGATGTACCACATTTGGCTTTTCAGTTTCCTGTTTGTAGCAAATATCCAGTCATATGGTTTATTGTCATCTTTGTAGCAATATTGTTTTATTATCACGAATCTTGTCTTTACATAGTACTTTGTCTTATTCTTATGGAAATAACCATCTTCTTTTATGAATTCTTTCATCTGCTTTGGCTTAAGTTTCTTAAGCTCTTTTGTAAGCCATGTTTCTCTTTTCTTATCTTTTTTCCAAAGAATTTGATAATTAACTCTTAAAGTTTTTAGACGAGCTATAAGCTCGTAATCGCAGAAGCCTCTGTCAAATAAGCATGCTTCTATGACTACGTACTTTCTAGCAAGCCTTATAAGCTTCTCAGCATAATCAGCCTTATTCCAGCCTATTGGCACAGGTAAAACACCAAGAATGAATTTTGCTTCTCCTAAGACTATTGATACTGTAATGAAGATAAAGCATCCATTGCATCCATTAACAGGCTTGCATTCATGAATCCAGAATGGATTGGAATTTAGGTCGCCGTAAAACGGCTCATAAGTTGTATCAAAAGCTAAGACAACTCTTCTGTTATGAATAGAAGCTTTTATCTTTTTATAAATAGATTCCATTAAGGCATTGAATGCCTGTTCTATTCTCTCATGCGTGCATTCAAATAGTCTGTTAAAGACCGTTTGTCCGTTTGGAGCGGGCTGCAATTTTATAGTTGTGTTATTGACAAAGTCATTTGTCAATGCTGCTGTTATCAAAATATGCAGAAATTCTACTAATCCATAAGGGGAATTCTGTCCCACAACGCAAAATATATATTTAATGAAGTTTCTTAATGTTCTGTTATCTTTGGTCATTTTGGGGTGCATCTCCTAAAACCACCCCTCAATGACCTATCTTAATGAGAGAACTACTTAATATTTTTTACTTTATGATCTACTGT
>CAYJRP010000101.1:0-2650 GCA_964372675.1 Candidatus Woesearchaeota archaeon
CGTAGCAAAGCAAATCTTTAAATAACAAGAAAAGTTTTTCAATTTTAAGTCCCCGTAGCTCAGCTAGGTAGAGCGCACGGCTGTTACAAATTGAATAAAAATTTGAAGAAACCGTGATGTCCGAGGTTCGAACCCTCGCGGGGACGTTTTATTTTAAAATGCAAAATCAAAAAACAGTTCTCTTAGGCATGTCGGGGGGAGTAGACTCCAGCGTAGCAGCTCTGCTGCTAAAAAAACAAGGCTACAAAGTCGTAGGCGCATTTATGATAAACTTCTCAGGAACAAAGAATCCTTTGACTAACGAATGCTCGTATCTCGAAGATAAAAAAGACGCCCAAAAAATAGCAGCACAGCTAAAAATTCCACTGATAACATTAAACTTTGAAAAAGAATATCAAAAGCAAGTCCTAAACGAGATGTTCAAATCTTATGCACAAGGAATTACTCCAAATCCAGACTCCTTATGCAATAAAATAATAAAATTTCCAATGCTATGGCAGGAAGCAAAAAAAAGAAAAATAGATCTTATAGCAACAGGGCATTATATCAAAAAATTAAAAACTAAAAATGGTTACGCAATAAAAATCCCAAAAGACAAAGGTAAAGACCAGTCTTACTTTCTATACGACTTAACTCAGAAGGACTTAGAGCACACATTATTTCCAATTTCAAATTTAAAAAAAGAAGAAGTAAGACAAATTGCAAAAAAGCATGGATTTCCAAATTGGAACAAGCGCGGCACAAGAGGAATTTGTTTTATAGGTAAGCAAGATATGAAATCATTCTTAAAGCAGAAAATAAAGCCCAAAAAAGGAACAATTATCGACAAAGAAGGAAAAGTAATAGGCACACATGAAGGAATAATGTTCTTTACAATCGGAGAAAGAATAAAAGAAAATCAAAACACAACAATTTTAGCAGAATTCAGAAACCAATACGGCAAGTTATACATAGCTGAAAAAAACAGAAAAACAAACACAATTACCGCGGTCCCAGAAAACCACAAGCTGTTATTCAAAAGAGAATTTCAGCTGATTAATATAAATTGGATAAATCCTGTAAAGCCAAGAATAAATAATGCAAAAGTCAGAATAAGGCATCTAGGACAATTAATGCCTGCAACAATAATCAAATCTATCAACAAGGTCTTAGTAAAGCTAAAGAATCCAATCAAAGCCGTTGCAGAAGGCCAGTCTTGCGTAATCTACAAAGACAACTTTATTCTAGGTGGCGGAGAAATCCGTTATTTGTGAAAAAATCGAAGTACCAACCACATTCTAAGTAACGCAGTATCAGGAAGGTACTACAGACATAAAAAAAGATTATCTTTTTAATGCTTTATGTAATGCAGAGACGTGAACAAATGACACTACGCAATCACCCACCCCCATATTTTTTGGCTCCCCTTTATAAAAAACAACTAGGGCTCTTCTAGGTTTATAAGTCTCTATAAAAGAATGAAAACTTTTTTCTAAGGAACTAAATGATGTAACTTTAACTTCTAGGGGTATCACCTCTCCATCTTTCTCAATGATAAAATCAACTTCTGCTTTTGATTTTGTTCTCCAATATTTAGGGACATAACCAATTTTTAACAATTCCGAAAATACATAATTCTCAAACAACTTTCCATCTGGTACTGTCTCAAAAGTCTTAGTTATTATATTACGTAGACCTGTATCTATAAAATAGATTCTTGGTTGTTTTGTGAGTTCTTTTGTTTTATTATTAAAAAATGGACTTACTCTCATAATAAGATGACTCTTTTCCATTGCATTTAAGTATTTTTTAACGGTCTGAAAAGAAAGAGAAAGATTTTGGCAAATATTTTCATAGGAAAGGAGATTTCCGATATTAAGTGCTAGATACTTAGTAAATTCCTGGAGTGAATTTATATCTTCAATTGAAAATGTTCTAGAAACATCTTTTAATACCATTGTGTCATACAAGTCTCCCAAAATAGTCTTCTTTAGTTCGATATCTTCTGTAAGGACTACTTTAGGATATCCGCCAAAAAGGAGGTGTTCCCATACATTTCTGTCCATCATCTGTTGAGTAATAGCTTTCTGATTTCTAGCGTTCAGAAACTCTGAAATGGAAAAAGGATATAATCTTAAAACCGAGACTCTTCCGACAAGATAGGAAAGTACATCTCGAGAAAGAATTGCTTCAGAAGAAGCAGTGAGCCATAATCTTCTCCCGCTGTCCGCTAAGTATTTTAAGTTCCTTCCTGCATCCTTACAATACTGGACTTCATCTAAGAGGGCTACATCAAACCCTTCAATATATTGCTTTTCAAATTTCTTAACATCCTCTTCAAAAAGATTCCTTACGTCAGGGTCGTCAAAGAGTAGATAAGACGCTTTTATCTTCTTTGCATGCTCTTTAAGAAACGTAGTCTTTCCAGCTTGCCTTGCACCAACTACGGCAACAATTGGATAAGTTTTTGTCAACTTAACAAACGTTTGCTCAAGGCTTCGTTCAATATACATATCATAAGTAAACGGCAAGTCTATTTAAACCTTACTAATAATGAAGTCTAGTTTAACTTTGGTAGTACTAATCCTAAACTATAGATTGACTTTAGTAAATCAACCCAGTCCGGTGTAATCTACAAAAACGACTTTATCATAGGTGGCGGAGAAATCAG
>CAYJRP010000102.1:0-2647 GCA_964372675.1 Candidatus Woesearchaeota archaeon
CATGAATGATTATGCAGTTCATACCAAAATCTGTAAAACCACAGATTTAAAACTTTCCAAAACCTTTGCCTATTCATGGAAAATAGAGGCCTATATGTTTCAATAAAAAAGTTCATGAAAACCAAGGTGCCAACAGTGCCAATAAACAGCACGGTCGCGCACGCAATAGCCATGCTAAAAAAGGAAAGCAGGGTCTGCGAGTCTATTGACTATGTATATGTTGTGGAAAAAAACAATCGCTTAGTGGGTGTTTTTTCAATTAAAGACCTGTTCAGGTTTCCTCCAAATACAAAAATAAATCGGTTCATGATGTCTAAAGTGATAAGCGTCTCCGTTAGTACGGATGCAGAAGTCATCGCCCATCTTGCGCTAAAAAATGGCATCAAGTCTGTTCCAATAGTAGAATCAGGAAAACTTATTGGAGTCATACCTCCAAGAGAAATTCTTTATATCTTAAACATGTCCTTAAGAAAAGATATTTTTAGATTTGCAGGTATTCATCACGCGCATTTGGAGTATGAAAACACTCTTCAGGTGCCGATAAGAAAAAGCATAGCCCATCGTATTCCGTGGCTTCTTATAGGGCTTGTTGGCATCATGCTTACGGCTGCTTTCATAAGCTTGTTTGAAAAAATCTTGCAGCAATATCTGATTCTGGCTTTCTTTGTGCCCGCAATTGTATACATAAGCAGCGCGCTAGGCACGCAAATCCAAGCGTTGTATATTAGAGACTTGGCAATCATGAGAGAAGAGCTAAACTCGAAAAAATACCTCATGAAGCAAATGTCAATCAGTTTTGTAATGTCTTTAATCATAAGCGTGACAATGTTTGTAATAATCTCCTTATTTTGGAAACAGCCAAATCTTTCATTTGTAATCTCTCTGGCTGCGTTCCTTGCTCTTCTATTCACAAGCCTGACAGCTTTCCTGGTTACATTTACAATTAAAAAGCTTGGCTACGATCCGGCATTCGGCTCTGGTCCGTTCGCCACAATAATCTCTGACGCAACGTCAATTATAATTTATTTTGCAGTAGTTTCCTGGCTGCTGTAATCAAATAACTAAGAATTAGCAGTTGATCTCTATGGTTGGTAAGCTCTCCCCCATGAAAAATAGTCAGATAATTAAAGCTTAAATATCATAACCTCTTGTTAATGCTATGATAACCTCGCATATATCAGGAAGCATAATTCACTCCACATCGTCAGATGCCTTTTCGCTTTACGAAAAATCAAGGTTCGGAGAAAAAAAGGAAAATAGAATTGAGTACTCGCTGGTCGAATCTCTATATCTCATATCAAAAGGCAAAATCCAAGTCATATCAGGAAAAAAATACTTAAGAACAGAAGACTTGTTAAAAAAAGCCAAGAAGTTTGACAAAAGGATTGAAACAAAACTCCCCGTATACTCAAATCTAAGAGACAAAGGCTACATTCTAAAAACCGCCTTAAAATTCGGCGCAGACTTCAGAGTCTACAAAAAAGGCGTAAAGCCCGGAGAAGACCATGCCATCTGGGTGCTATTTTGCGTAAAAGAGCATGAAGCAAATACGTGGCAGGATTTCTCTGCCAAGAACAGAGTTGCTCATTCAACAAAAAAGAACCTTCTTATAGGCATAGTTGATGACGAAGAAAGCGTTACTTTCTACGAAGTTAGTTGGGTAAAACCTTAAGCATAATCCCATAATCTTTATAATCGCTATTCCTATAGTTTACATATGCCAGACATAAGCAAACTTCAGGAAAATAAAGAAAAGATAATTTCCCTGATTAAAACAAGCGGCCCACAGCTTCCAGGAAGAATCGCTCACCATATTGGCGTAGCTCCTCTATTCACCTCGGCTTTCCTCGCAGAAATGGTTTCTGAAAAGCGAGTGAGAATAAGCGACATGAAAGTAGGTGCATCTCCAGTCTACTATGTGGAAGGCCAAGAATCCCAGTTGGAAAACTTCATAGAACATTTAAATTCAAAAGAAAGAGAAGCCTTCCATACATTAAAAAAATCAAATATTCTAGCAGATGAAGAGCAGCATCCAGCCATTAGAGTAGCCCTAAGAAAAATAAAAGATTTCGCTGTTCCTGTAACCGTCAGAGATACAGAAACAGGAAAAACAAGACTATTTTGGAAGTTCTTCATGCTTCCAGAAGACCAAATGAAAACCCTAGTCACCCAAATCATGACAGGTAAATTGCCAAAATCAAAGGAAGAAAAAAAGCAAGAGCCGAAACCAGAAACAAAACAGCTAATTAAACAAGTAAAAGAAGAAATAAAAGAGATAGAACAAGAAGTCAAAAAGCCAAAAAAAACAAGAGAGAAAAAAGAAAAGAAAGCAGACACAAAGTTCCGGGACAAAATAGCAGACTACTTGTCAGCAAAAGAAATCGAAATCCTTCAAGAGATTTTAATAAAAAAGAAAGAATTTATCTCAAAAGTCAGGCTAGATACGCCAATAGGCAAGCAAGAGTTTTACTTAATCTCAAAAGAAAAATCAATAATCACAACAGACGACCTAGTAAGCGCAATGCAGAAAGCACAGGCAGAAAAAATGCCAGCCATAGTGCTAGCAACAGGAAAACTCCACAAAAACGCCCAAGATTATCTAAAAGAATGGAGAAATTTGATTAAGTTTGAAAGTGTTAAATTGTGA
>CAYJRP010000103.1:0-2639 GCA_964372675.1 Candidatus Woesearchaeota archaeon
TTTTCCTGCACTTCCGGCTTAAGTTTTCCAATAAAAGCCCTCGCAAGTTTTACCTGTAATCGTCCCACTTCAGAATCATAATTCCAAGCAACATCTCCTCTGTCAATCCCCCAAACAATCTGGTCAGAATGCCTTTCGATAACTGACTTCCAATCACTTACAGCATAATTCAAAACAGAGTTGAATCTTGCATTTAGCTCATTTACATAATCTTCTTTGGTTTCTCCGCCGACAAACAGCAAAAACAAGTCCCTGTCATGCCCCCAAAAAGCGTCAATACCGTAATATGCATTAGGATGCTTACTCAATATGTCTTCAACATCATCAGGAGAAAGCTGGTCCCCATGCCACACAAAATTAATGTCGGGATTTTCAGACAAAGCTTTTTCAAAGGCCCTTTTCTGCCCGTCACCAAGATGCAAATAAACTGCCAAATCATATGCCCTAACAACATGATAAATATCTTTCATTCTCTGTGAGTCCGGAGCAAGTGCAGGAGAGCCGCCATTCTCCCTTTCATAAAGCCCAATCTCTCCATAGCCATTAAACAATATAGGATAAACAGCAAGCATTTCCTGCAGCGTTTCAGCATCTACTGTTGGAAAGCCATTTGGGTCATCATCATTACCAGACGGCATAATAAAAGGCGTAAATTCATCAGGATACTGCTCCATTGTTTTTTTCCATATTTCAATTTGGTATTGGGATATTTCTTCATCGTAAACAGGGAAGAATGCAAAATTTTTGTGCGTGCCTTCCAGTTTAATGGTGCAGGCAATGTCGCTCATCTTCACATTCCACCCAAGAAATGCCTCCGGCCCGCCAAATCTTCCTGTTAGGGTTTCTTCGTCAGGTTCCTCTTCAACAGGCCAGTCAGGAATAGAAGGAATATGCAAGTGAGTGTCAGTCAATGGCCCTTTGTAATAAGATTCTGGGAAATCTTGCTCGGGCATGTCCGGGCACGGACTTGGCAAAGTGGCAGCCTCAATCCTATCATTCCAGATTTGCTCTTCAAAAGAAAGCTCAATGTCCTCCTGAGTAGGCTCATTATCTTCATAAGCATTCTCGTCTGCAATGTCACCTGGGGCAACCGGACCAATCTCATTATTGTCAAACTCGTTGTTAAAAAATTTTTCAACTTGCAAAATATTTGTTATTATTAAACTCCCCACTAATAAAAAAATAGCAAGCATCGCTAAAAGAAAAACAAAACTCTTTTTCATGATTAATAAAACTCTTGTTCACTTAAATATCTTGTCTAATTATTAATATTTTCCCAAACTCCAATAATGTTTCCCTCTGTATCTTTGACTTGCGCGTATAATCCCATGCCACCGACTTTTCTTTTAGGCATGAAAATTTTCCCGCCTGCTTTTTCAATTTTTTTCAAAGCTTCATCAATCTTAGCAACATTAATAACAAGCACCGGCGATTGTGCGCTATTTACGTCTCTTTTGTACATTCCGCCGCTGATAGCGCCGCTTTCCTTAGGCATCATCTTCTCATCAACTTCAACAGTATACACAATTGTATATTTCATATCAGGAATTAGATTTAACTTCCAGCCAAAAACTTCAGAGTAAAACTTATGCGCTCTTTTCTCATCATCAAAAGGTATCTCAAAATGCACTACCTTATCCATCTTTATTAATTAAACATCCAATTAATAAAATTTACCACTCAATCTTCTGCACATTTTCATTTTCCTCATAAACAATGCTTTTTAACTCATAAAACTTCATAGTTTCTTCAACCCGATCATTAAAATACCTAAGCTGATAATCTTTATCCGTCTTTGGGTCAAACAACTCAACAAGCATCTCTTTAGTAGTTTTATAATCCTCAAAAACATAATGCGCATCAACTTCAAGCGTCAGTTTCCCATCTACTTTTACTTTGTCACCTTTTTTCAGCTTTTCAATAGGCTTGGATGCTTTTATTTTTACCATGAAATATTAAAACAAAATTGCTTTTTAAGTTTTCTTATTTTACAAACTCAACATTATCAAGATTTCTAAAAGCATCATCTCCCGTAAGAAACCTTATTCCTAACTGCCTAGCCAAACAATATCCGATACAGTCTGTCATTGAAACATCTCGTTTATTTAACAGTATTTTTAGCTTTGCAGCTTCTCTTATTACATTTTCATCAAAATCCATGACAAAAGGATAATATTTGTCCAGACTAGTCTGGGCTAAATCTTCATTTTTAGATTTAAGAAACCCAAAATATAACTCAGAAATATTAAGTTTTGTAGTGGCAATTGGCTCATCCAAATATCTTTCATAGTTTTTATTCTCTTTGATTATCTCAAAAAAAGCATAAGTATCAAAAAACAAACCTTGCTTTTTTAAGTCATCTGCATTTTCAATCGTTATAGAGCTCTCTTCTAAGTTCATTCTTAAACTCTTGTCCGGACTTGATCAACTTTCCTTTTCCAATCCCAAAAGTCTCTCTAAGTACGTTGCCTGGATCTTTTAATATAATGACTCTAATTTTCTGATTCTCCTTTAATCTCTCAGATTCAACAGCCTCGCTAGGAATAATAACTGCAAGAGAATTTCCCCATCGTTTAACTCGCGCTTCTATTGAACCCATAGTTATACATTGTATAACTTATATTTAAAACTTGCGGTTT